>QMPG01000482.1 GCA_003648455.1 Bacteroidota bacterium | reverse complement strand
TTTTACAGGAAATTATTCCCAGAATTTTCTATCTAAATTACGGTATTGAACTGCTTCGCTAATATGATTTGTTTTAATAGAGAAACTTTCTTCCAAATCTGCAATAGTTCTACTAACTTTCAAAATACGATTATAGGCTCGAGCGGAAAGCCCCATTTTATCCATCGCTAACTTTAACAATTCTTTACTTTCAGCATCTAATTCACAATATTTCCTGATCTGTTTTGGATTCATCTGAGAATTGCTGTAAATTTTTTCTTTTTTATATCTCTCTAATTGAATTTTTCGCGATTCATTTACACGTTTTCTAATATCAGCAGATTTTTCTCCAGTTGGTAATGCACTTAATTCATCGTATTTGACTGCTGGGACTTCAACATGAATATCAATTCTATCTAAAAGAGGACCCGAAATTCGAGAACGATATCTTTGAATATTGCTAATTGTGCAGCTGCAAGAATGCCCTTCAATATTGCTTCCATAATATCCGCAGGGACAAGGATTCATTGAAGCTACTAACATGAATTTAGCCGGAAATTCCAAACTTTGAGTTGCTCGCGAAATTGTAACAACTTCATCTTCAAGAGGTTGGCGAAGCACTTCTAAAACAGATTTTTTAAATTCCGGTAATTCATCTAAAAACAGAACTCCATTATGGGCAAGTGAAACTTCACCCGGTTTAGGATAACTTCCTCCTCCAATTAAGGCAACATCACTGATTGTGTGATGAGGTGAACGAAAAGGACGTGTGGTAATAATTCCTTCTTTACTACCAATCAAACCAGCAACAGAATGGATTTTTGTTGTTTCTAATGCTTCTTCTAAAACAAATTTCGGTAATATTGTAGGAATTCTTCGAGCCAACATTGTTTTACCTGACCCGGGTGGTCCTATCATCAAGACATTATGAGCTCCAGCAGCAGCTACTTCTAATGCACGTTTCACATGATATTGTCCTTTTACATCAAACATATTAATATTATTTTCACTTAAATCGGTAAATATTTTCTCTTTATCAACTTTAATAGGTTCTATTTCAATTTTCCTTTCCAAAAAATTAATCACTTCATTTAGGGAAGTTACAGGGTAAACATTCAACTCTTCAATAATTGCTGCTTCTTCTACATTTTCATAGGGAAGAATCAATCCTTCCAAACCATCTTTCCAAGTTGCAATAGCAATTGGCAACACTCCTCTAATCGGTCGCAGACTGCCATCTAAAGAAAGTTCTCCAATTAGTGCGTATTTTTCCAATTGATTACTTTTAATTTGATGGGAAGCAGAAAGGATAGCTAATGCTGTTGGTAAATCTAATGCAACTCCATCTTTTTTTATATCTGCTGGAGCCATATTAACCGTGTAATTATTTGTAGCAAATCGGAAACCTGAATTTTTTATGGCAGAAGAAACTCTATCACGACTCTCTTTCACTGTATTTGAAGGTAAACCAACAATAGAAAACTTAAATAATCCACTTTTAATATCAGCTTCGATTGTTATTTGCTGAGCATCAATTCCCTGAATAGCATACGAAATTGTTTTGCCGTACATTATTTCTCCTTTTTATTCATTATAGTAAAATGGCATAATATTTGATAGTATAACCGGATAATCAGAAAATTCTTATTTATATAACCTGTTTATTTACCTATTACAACAGTTGTTGTTTTGGAATATACTTTTTCAGTTTCTCTCGAAGTAGCTTCCAAAAGAACAACATAAACTCCAATTGGAAGATTTTTACCATTATCTCCTTTCCCATCCCAAATGATATTTCCTTCAGCTGGCTGCCAAATCTGGTTAATTATTTTTTTTACCAATCTTCCTTTCAAATCAAATATCCTGATTGTTGTTCTACTAACCTTCTCAGGTAATTGAAAATAAAAAATAGTTCTTTTTGAACTAAAAGGAGAGAATGGATTTGGACTTGCAGAAAATTTTACACTCTGTGGTAAAACTTGAACATAAATACTATTTTGTTTTCCTGGAGAACAATTCGAAATCGATGGTCCCCAATTATTTTTCTCTGCTGGCAAATATGGATTAACACGTTCGATGGAAACACCTTTTTCATCATCATTCCAATCTGGTTCATAAAAAAAACTTTCAATCATATTATTCGCATTGTCCATCAAAGAAATTTGTTTGCCAGTATCAGAAAGAGAAGGAAGTCCCATCATTGGTAAGTCTGATAAATCATATTTTTCTTTAAGATATTCCGCATTATCATAAGAAGAAGTAATAATCAGATAATCTTTATTGGGAAAGTTTATTTTTAGAGTATCGTTACCTACTACTATAAAGATTGAATTCAAATGTGGTATTTGTTCATTTATCTTTAATTCCAGCCATTCAGGTTCAGGTTCATTTGGATTATACATAATCTCATTAACGACAAAAGGTAAGGAATTATCATTATAAAAGGTAAAATCACTATTGTTATTGGGAAATAAATCTTCTTCTGAGTAAAGTTCATAATGGAAAGTATAATATCCATCAACCGGTTTTTCCGCTTGAAAAGAATATTCTGTAGAATCGGATAAACTGATTTCATCTTCCCAAATATTTACTTCATCAATATCATCATCTTTTAATTTATAGCAGGTTAATAATGCAGATGAAATAGGATTTAAACCGATATTTTTAACACATATCTTATGATTAATATATGATTCTGTAATATCTAATCCCAAAAAAGCAATTTCTATATCCTTTTCAAAAGGTAAAACACTATTAGGAAAAGTTGGTGTTCCGCCTAAACTATCCTGACAATTTAACCATTGAATATTCTCATCACTGAAAGGATTTACTCGTTCTAATGAAATATCAGAAAGAGAATTTTCTCCGGAATATTGCATAAAATTTAATTCCGTACTAAAATTATCTTGAAGTGATAATGTTTCATCTGTATTATTCAGAGATGTCCAGCTTTGGGCTTCTATTATTTTATCAGGAATTGCCGAAGGATAGCTTTCGATAAATTGAGTATAATTTTGGCAAATTAATAAGAAATTGTAAGCTCGGATTGTTCCCGAAAATTTAATACTACCTCCCGATTTATCTATGATCCGGAAGTTATCCACAGACTTATCCACATGAGAACGATTGAATATTTCAATCCATTCCTGGTTATCTTCTGAAGGTTTGAACATCAATTCATTTAAAATAATCGGTGATACCCCAACCAAGAAAGAAGTAGTAGCAACATTGTTATCTAAGTTTATATCTTGTGGGAAGTTAAGTATTACTCTTGTGATATATAAACTATCTGAAAAATGACCTAATTCACAAGAAAAATCAATTGTTTCACCTGCATCGATTTCCGGTAAATCATAAGTAT
>QMPG01000481.1 GCA_003648455.1 Bacteroidota bacterium | reverse complement strand
TCTGTCAAATCCTGTTATAAATTTCATATAAGAAAGATACGAAATCCGTATTTATTCAAGGTGATTTGATGCGGGCAATTACTAACAAAAGAGTGTTAGGTTTTTAGACAGTCTGACGGTTTGTATATGGTGCGTGCCGCAGTTTGAAACGATTATTTTTTAAGTTATGATAAACTTTATATTGTGCATTAACTTTCACAATTACAACTAATTGCGGCATGCACTATATTTTTTGTTGCAAGCAGTTTATAGTTCATTCACAATTATTGATAACCCTACTTTAACAATGTCTGATAAATAATCTTTAATATTATTTTTAGTTTGTTCTGTTATTTCTTTTTCTAAAGAAACTGTATAGGGTTTAATTTTTAATGGTATGGTTTGTTCAATCCTATCATCATCTTCTAAAGTTTTATCAATAAATTCAATAAATGCACCTATCGCAACAACTGAATCAAAATAACCGAAATGATGAATTGAGATAACGATATCGTATCTTTTTTCTTTCTGCCCTTTTACATTTACATTAAAAGAAATTCTAAACCACCCCCTAGGTAAATGTTTATTAAAAAAGTAGTCATGTTCATTAGCATAGCTTACTATTTGGTTATTGTAATAGTAATAATGTATGTCATTAGGTTTTTGCGCAATAGTGTTTATATAAGCTTTTTCTTTAGGAATAACCTCAAACAAATCATTTTGAATCTCACCAATAATAGAAAATACTACATCAAATAATTGATTCCGATGAAGTGAAATTGTTTTTTGTCGTTTTTCTTTTTGTTTTGTCGTTAAAACTTGAATTTTTTCTTTGAAAATTTTTGCAACTTCTCTTAAAGAATCTGGTGTTGTTTGAATGTTTAATGCAAATTCAATGTTTCTTCTTTGTATTCTGCTGAAAAACTTAACTATATCATTAGGAAATCCTTTATCTGCTTGTTCTAGAGCGGTTATATAATCAGGCTTTTCATTTCTTAAAACATTTAATGGAAAAAGCTGATGTTTAATAAGTATTAAACTAGTTAATAGTCTTGCCATTCTTCCATTTCCATCTTGGAAAGGATGTATTTGAGTAAATGCATGATGGAACCAACTTGCTATAATAATTGGGTGAATTTCTTTTTGCTCTAAATCTTGAAATATGTTTATTAAGTTTTCAATTTCAGAATCAACTTGTATTGGAGGACAATACTCAAAAATAGTCCCATCTTCTCTTTTAGGGTTATTGGGTTGCTCTTTGAACTTTCCTTTTAATAATTCTATATTTTTCGTATTTCCAAATTGATTTATGGCAACTGTAAAATTCTGATGCTGAGTAATAAGTTGATGTAATTCTAAAATAAAGGATTTTGTTAAAGGGCGGTTGTTTTTAACCAAGTCAAAGACAAAATCCATTGCATCAAAATGAGATTTTAAATATCCCATAAGTTGAGTGGCAGGAATATTCGTATCGTCGTGACTAATAAAACTTTCAATAAAGCCTTCTTTAATAAAAGTTTGAGTAATTCCTTCACTTAAATCATATAATTTTTCTATAATACCAGTTTCAATAGCATGTTGACGTTTAAGTTTATTTAAGAAATCATTATAATCCTTATTCCCTTCTTTAAATTCTTTCCTTTTCTCAAACCAACTTTCAGCTAATTCATCAAATTGCGATGTGTCAGTTTCTAACCAATTGTTATTAAAACTTATTGGTTTCCAAATAGTAATTCTTTTTTCTTCCATTTTAATATCCTTTTTTTAATTGCTTGCAACGGTGGCAATATGATAAGTTGGGCATTTTTAAACACCAATCTTTCATTTTACTACGATGGTTATTTATAGTTACAATGTTCATATTTAGCACTTTCTGCCCAATTTATTATATTGCGTGTTAGGCTACGTATTTTGTTTATAATCAGTCTATTTGTCATTCTTATGAAGCCCAAGTTGGTATCCTGTTTTTAACAATCCATTTATTATTTACTTTTTCCAGAACTACTAAATAGCCCATTCCTGTGTCATAATTTGCTTGCCAACCATATTCAATTATCGCTTGATTTCCAGTAGTATTAATTCCTGGACGTGAAAAAGTATGTAGTCCAGTAGATTTAGGATATTTTTTATAGTAGTTCTCCCAACCTTTGTATTCAACACTAAAAAAGCAATTAGTTTCTGTAGGGTTAATTAGTCGTACTGTATTTAATTCAAAATTGTTGCTGGATAAAAAATATGCGTTGCTATTTTTTTCTGAATAGTCCGATAATAGCAAAGAATCAAATACAATATTCTCACTTACCAACTTATCTTTAATGAATTCACTATGTACTGGCGATTTTGTTTTTTGAACAATATGAATAAAGTCAGAATTGATAAAATAAGTTTCTAAAACAGAATTCATTATTTCATAATCTAATTCGTTATTTAGTGTTGATTGTTCTAATTTAAAATCCATACAAAGTGGTTCTTCGTTATCCTTTTTACAACTCAATAGTAAAATCGTAACCAATAATTGAATAATAATAATTTTTCTCATTTGTTCTCTTTTTTTTTAATATGTAACCTAACTCCTAAATATACACTACACTATGCTCTATATTTCGCCTTTGTCCGTTGTAATGCACTGATTAATAAGTGTTAATATTTAGAAAGTAATTTTTAATAATTTTATTTTCAAATATACAAAAAAATATTGATTAAACATCCAAATTATCTAATGGTCTTTTTATTTTTTGTAAATGTTTATTTGGTAGTATTCCTTTTTGTATGTAATGGCTTCTTAATCTAAAAGCAAAGTTATTCTAAAGCTTTAAGTAAATGTTTTATTTCTCTTACTTTATCGTTTTCTTCGTTTTTATTATAAGCTAAAACCAAATTATGAATAAAACGTTTTATAAGCATAACATTACTGTATGCCTGATAGGATGATGCATAAATTTTATAATTTATTTGTTTAAAAAAAAGATTTATTTCATTTTGCGTAACTATGGTACCATTGTAAAAAGGATTGATATAAAACATTATATTTTTATGAAATGCACTATCTTTTTCGATTTTAGGAATATATGCAAGAATAAAATGCTTGGGTAAATTAACTCCATAAACAGGTAAGTCAAGTATTTGAGCTATAATAATATATAATAAACCTAAAGAAACAGCATTGCCTTTTTTGTTTTCCAACACTTTGTTTATGAAAAGATTGTCAGTAGAATAGAAATTTTCTTTATCTCCTTTTAAAAAATATCTGTCATATAAAACATAATTTAATATTTTAATTTTCTGCCAGGCATTATAATTATCATTAGATTCAATCCAGATATCTTTTGTGATATTGTTTATTTGGACTTTAATTTCATCATCATTAATATCAAAAATATTT
>QMPG01000480.1 GCA_003648455.1 Bacteroidota bacterium | reverse complement strand
CTCCTAAACGCTCAAGTATTTTACTCTCTTTCGGTAGTAATCTTACATTTCTTGCTTTCATAATGTTTCTATTTAAAAGCAAAGATACTTAAATTGATTCTATATACAAGCATTGTGCAAAATATCTAATGCTGATAAAAATTGAATCCATTCTCAAATACAGACTACTATTGTCAATTGTATTAGCGACTTTACAAAATTATTCTAATTGTGCTATTGTCACAGAGGCTCTTTCAATTCGCGAATCACGATGAAAGTATGTAGTAGAACACAACATTCTTCATAGAGCGGCATCTACCTTTTCTTTTCCTTACCTTTTATCTGTTTACTACTAATAAAATGTAACTTTGTAACCAATACTCAAAAGAACTAAGTATTAAAGAGTTAAAGTGTTACATTTTGATTTTGTAAAATGCATCGGTTACACTTTTTTTGTAACCCATTTCTCTGGTTACACTTTGGTTACAAAAATGAATTTAAGTTATACATTTTTAAAAAGCTAATCTTAACTTTTTAATGCATTGATATTCAATATCATACTGGTGGTAAATTGCCCGGTTACAGAGATACATAAATTTTGTATAGAAACTATACTAGCTGGAAAAAGTTATACGGGATAAAAGTTTTATCTTTGGGGCAGTTACTTGTTCTGGTGTTTTAACAAACATCATTAATGAGACAAACTCCACTAAAATTCACCCTTCAAATTCAGGTTAAACCGTATGTCAAAAAATTCATTGAAACCAATTATGGAACCCCTGTTGACTTTACAAAATTTCCCGAAGAGCACCTGCACATTAAAAAGTTATTGAAAAAACCGAACCATCGTTTTGATTCCAGGATTAAGGACTTTTCAAATCCCTATACTGATACAATTGAAGTATTGATTTCGGAAGATGATTTTTACAGGTACGGCTGGGAACTTACCAAAACCAATACAGTTATTTTTGGGAAACACTACGAGAATCGTGCAAAATTCTTCATGAGGACACTAGTGGGTATTTATACTAGCCTTGGACTTCCAATTTTTAAAAGTATTCAGAAATTTCAGGAGAAATTCGATTTTACCGAAGATGATTGGAAATATGAAGCCATTAAAAAGGATTTTTATCGAAATGGAATTAAAGAGAATATCGATTTTGATTATGAAATTTTTAATAAAATAGAAAATTTAATCGTGGTGCATTTGTCTGAATTGGGGACAATTGCACCCAACACAATTAAGAAGCATGAAACAGTTAAATAAAGCAGGTGAAAACCTTGGGGGATTTTTGCAAATCTGGGCAGTTCCAAAAGGCGATTGCTATGTAAACTTGAACAATGTAACGTTTTCAACAACTGAAAATATCTATCAAATATATTGCTCTCCAGAGTCTCTTAAATTCACAGAACAACCGAAAGAGACTGATGCCAAAACATATTATAATACAGATGTAACCGGTTTTTTACCAGGGAATAAAGAGGAAGTCAAGGATGCTATATCTGCTATGGAAAACAGATGGTACCAGGTAATTGTGAAAGATGCAAACGAGAACTTTATACTTATTGGTACTGCCGCTTATCCTCTTAAAATAAATGCAGTTTTACAAGCCGGTAAAAATGTGGCTGACCTCTCTGGTTATCAGATTAACTTTTCCGGCAAAACAATTACACGCGCTATCTTTATAAATAATCCATTCTAAACCCTTTATAACACCCATTATGCTTTAAATAGTCAGGTCATTCTGTCCTTGAAACGACCTCTTGTTGTACCTTAATTTGCAGGTAAAAGCAAAATAATGGCAAAAAAAGTAATAGTAGTTGATGGATATATAGGTCCTTATGCCTTTTCAAAACAGTTTATCCGCAACGAACTTGACGGGCACTCTAAAAATCCTGTTGAAATAAAGATTTCAAGCCTGGGCGGTTCAATAGACCATGCACTGAATATCCATGACCAGTTTATTGAACACGGCAATGTAACGGCAGAACTATCGGCTTTTGTTGCAAGTTCTGCAACCCTTATCTCCCTTGGGGCTAAAACAGTTCGGATGAATGAGAATGCTTTTTATCTCATCCATAAAGCTATGAATTGGGTGGACGAATGGGGAACAATGAACGAAGATGAAATAGAAACCTTAATTGCCAAACTGGAGAAGAAAAAACAGGAGCTGGCAAAGATTACACTTCAACTTGCCAAAATGTATCGCTCTAAATCCGGTAAGTCGTTGGATAAAATCATTGATTTGATGAAACAGGAGACATGGCTTACCGCAGAAGAAGCTTTGGAGTGGGGTTTTGTGGATGAAGTGTTTGTTCCGGAAACAACTGTAAACTTCCTTGAAGACCTGCAGATGGTTGCCATGGTTACATCAAACGGCTTCCCTGCTCTCCCAAGAAATAACAAAATCAAAACTCAAACTGAAACCGATAACCAAATAAACGAGGACTCTCTTTTTGACAGAATTTGGAACCGCATAACCTCAAAACAGAAAGAAAACACCACCAACAACAACCAAAACACAAACACAAATACAAATTCAAATACAATGAAACAATTTACAAAAGTTAATGCTGCTTTGGGTGTCGATTCACTTGAATCAGTGGATGATGCTGTTAGTTTAAATCAAAGGCAACTTCAACTTGTTGAGACTGCTCTTAACAAGACTGGTCAAGTTACTACGCAACTCAATGAGGCAAATGATTCACTTGCTGGTGCAGTTGCAGAAAAAGATGCTGCAATTCAATCTCTATCCGATTTTAATGCATTATTTGATACTATCGATGAAACGATTGCATCTGCAGAGACCCATCAGGAGAAAGCAACTGCTATCCGTAATTTACTGGCTGCAAAACCAGGTGCAAAAACCGAAGGAATTTTAGATAAAACCGACCCGGATGCAAGTGTAAGTACTGATGCAAACTGGGAAACCATCAATGAATTGGAACACAATAAAAATGTTGACAAAAACTCTTAAAATAAAATAACTATGGCTATTACCACAACAGACATTGTAACCGAATATGGTGCATATTACATTGATGAAGGACAAAATAAAAAACGCATTTTGACCATGCTTTCACAGGGACGCGAAATTGTAAATTTTGCAACTCCCATAATAACAGATGCTACCATATTCCGGTTGGCAAATGCTACGTTCCGTACGTTGGTGCAACCTTTCCAGAAAACATTTACACAAAAAGGAGGTGTTGATATTGTTCCCAATGAAATCAGGCAATATCGTTTTAAAATTGATGACGAATTTATGCCTGATGAATTGTATGCCACCTGGCTTGGGTTTCTGACCTCTTCTAATGTAAACAGAAAAGAGTGGCCCTTTGTAAAATGGTTGATTGAAGTCTATTACAAGAATCAGATTGATCAGGACATAG
>QMPG01000479.1 GCA_003648455.1 Bacteroidota bacterium | reverse complement strand
TTAGATTTTTAATCTTTATTATGGAGTCTTGCATATAATTCATCAGTTGCACAGATTGACATGCATAACTGTAATTTATAATACATTCGTCTTTATTTAATCCGATAATTTGAAATGATATTCCCGGATTCGTTATGTCAAGATAGAAAGTTCCATATATACCAGGTCGAACATATAAAACTACATCTTCATCAGTGTCATAATAATAAGTAGTTGCTTCTATTATTTCTAAGAAATCTCCATTTCCTGTTATGTCTACTATTGCTGTAATTGAAACTAAACTTAATGCTATTGAAAAGCATAAAAGCAAATATTATATATTTCTTCATTTATATATCCTCATATATAATTTATTGGTATCTTTTCTAAATTTCCTTTTGAATATTTTAAATTTGCTTTTAATCCTTTTTTTATTATAATATCTGTAGCTTTATATAAGCTACAGGAGAATGTGTGTTAGAAGTAAAAACGAGAATAAAAATAATTCGGGAAGAACTTGATAATCTCGGTTTAATGTTGCCGGGAAGTATCAGTAAACAGTGGTATCGTTGTGGTAAAAAAGGTTGTAAGTGTATGGACTCTGAAAATCCACAAAAACATGGTCCATATTATCAATTAAGTTATACTCTTGCAGGAAAAAGTTCAAGCATGTTAATAAAAAAGGAATTCTTGTCACAGGCAAATCAATACATCTCAAATTATAGGTGTTTTAAGGAACTAAATAAAAAATTATTAGAAGCCAATATAGATTTCATTAGGCTGAAAGGTTTTTCTACAAAAGATGGAAACTATTGAAATTGAAAAAATTATTAATAATGTTGATACGGCATATGAAGTCCAAAAAGAGCTTATCAACGTTCTTAATTTTGTAGAAAACTTATCTGCTGAAAACATTTATTTGCACAAAGAAGTTCAAAATTTGAAGAATGAAATTAACAAATTGAAAGGTGAGCAAGGAAAGCCTAATATTAGAAGTAACACTCACCCAAATATTGATATTTCTTCCGAGAATGAACGTATTAAGGCAGAAAAATCAAATACGGAGAATTACGGATACAAATTAGATAGTCCCACGCTTGAGAAGCTTCAGGAACGTGATATTCCCAAATCTATTTTAGAATTATTGAAAAAAATAAAGAAAGTAAAGTTTTCAACAGAAGAAGAATTTCTCAAAGCGGTTGAAAATATTATTGGCAAAGCAGCGATAAAAAAGTATAAAGATAAATTTCTCAAACACGGCTTTTACATAAAACGAAAAGGGAAATCCAAGATAGCTCAAATCACTATTGACCGTATAGAAATTTGTCCGGTTGATAAATCGTTTTTACCTGAAGATGCCATTTTTTCAGGTTATAATGATAAAACAGTTCAGGATATTATCATTACGTCCGATAATGTAAAATTTAGAAAAGAAGTTTATTATTCTCCTTCCTTAAAAAAGACTTTTAGTTGTAAAGTTCCAAAAGGTTATGAAGGAGAATTTGGTCCTGGAATAAATACTCAAATCATTAGTATGAAGTATGTAAGCAATATGTCCGAGCCCAAAATACTTGAAACGCTCCATGCCTTTGGAGTTAATATTTCTTTAACTTATATATCCGATTATCTTACCAAAGAAAAATCTATAGGAGTTTTTCATAAAGAAAAAGATGAGCTTTTTAAAGCCGGTTTGGAATGCGGAGATTATCATCAAATAGATGATACTTCCTCTCGTGAAAACGGGAAAAACAAATATGTTCAAATCATTTGCAATCCCCTCTTTACCGCTTATTTCACAACTGATAAAAAAGACCGTTTGACGATTATTGATATATTTAGATTTCTAAAGCCAAGATTTTATATGTTTAATAATGAAGCATTTGAATTATTAGAAAAAATGAATGTGTATTATACAACTATCAAGAAACTGAAAAATTTAATATCAGATAATGACGTATTTAATGATGAACAAATGAATGAATTGTTAGATAAACTTTTTCCAAATCCTCCGAAAGGAAAAACAACCCGTAAAAGAATAATGGAAGCTGCTGCGATTGCATTTTATCATCAGGAAACAGATATTCCAATTATTGAAACTTTGATTTGCGATGATGCACCACAATTCAAACTTATCGTAAAAAATTTAGGATTATGCTGGATACATGACGGTCGGCATTACAAAAGATTGATACCTATTGTTGAATCTCATAAAAAAGAGTTAGAAAATTTCCGACAAAAATTTTGGGAATATTATGGAAAACTTTTTGAGTACAAAAAAAATCCAAACCCAAATTTTGCAAAATCATTACGCCTTGAATTTGATAAATTATTTTCAACGCAAACTGACTACGAACAATTAAATAAAAGAATTTCAAAGACAAAAGCTAAAATACGTGAGCTTTTATTGGTTTTAGAATTTCCTAATATTCCACTACATAACAACACCTCGGAAAATGCAGCAAGAACGGAAAAACGCCGACAAGATGTTAGTCTGCAAACTAAATCTAAAGCTGGAACAAAGGTAAAAGATACTATGATGTCTATAGTTGAAACATGTAAAAAACAAATGGTGAATCCTTATTATTATATTAAAGATAGAGTTAGCAATACTTTTGAAATGCTATCTCTTGCAAAACTCATCAAAATAAAAAACAAAATTATGTTATAATAGTATTACATTTGTTCTCAAAATTGTAAACTATGCAAGGAAATTTAGAGAAGATACAATATATTTAAAAACAATGAATATAAAAAAGAGAATTATTATGGATAAAAATGTAAGATTAAAAGAATTAAGTGAGAATAATTTCAAGTTTAAAATATTAGAGTCATATGATAATGCAATTATTTCCCATTATTTGCAAGATGATCAAATTGGCAATTCTGATCTCCTAAGAAGAGACGCAAAAAAAATTATAAAAAAGATAATAAAATTTAGAACAAAACAAAATAGAACTCCAATTTCAGAGGATTATGTAATTCAAGAGTTGCTTTTTGAAGTTGGAAATATTCCTTTTCCTTCACCTGCAAATTATACTTTTAAATTTATAGATTTATTTGCTGGGGTTGGTGGTTTTAGAATCGCAATGCAAAATATTGGAGGAAAATGTATATTCTCGAGTGAGTGGGATAAAAATGCACAAAAAACTTATAGAGCAAATTTTGGAGAAACTCCATTTGGAGATATTTCATTGGATACTACTAAAGAATATATTCCTAATGAATTTGATATTTTATGTGCAGGATTTCCCTGCCAACCTTTTTCAATTGCAGGTAATCAAAAAGGTTTTTTAGATTTAAGAGGAAATTTATTCTTTGATATAGCATCAATTATTAAAAAACATAATCCTAAAGTAGTTTTTTTAGAGAATGTAAAAAATTTTGTCTCACACGAT
>QMPG01000478.1 GCA_003648455.1 Bacteroidota bacterium | reverse complement strand
TCAACTATGTTTTATCAATCATCTCCTCTTCATCACATTAATCAAATTTTATTAGCAAGCTAAGACTAATTTTATTATTTTTGACAGCATCATGAGGAGACAATTGATAAAACACTTTACGTTGTGTGTAATGCAAACAATTGGTGCACGTGAATTCAAGGACATAAAAAAAACAATATGATTGCTAAAAAGGAGATTGATGAATTAAAGAAAAAAGCTAAAAAGTTTTGTTTGAAGAAATATAATGTTGAAAAAACAGATGGGAAGTCTATCGGAACACTAATTGAGAAAGAGTTTAAAGCATTTATTGGATTGATTAGCAGTGGAAATACAGCAAAAGGAATTGATTTACCAGAATTTGAAACGGATATTAAAGTAACATCTATTAATAAACCTCAGTCATCAAGCCCTTACGAAAATGCAGAACAGAAAATATTTGGACTTGGACATAATTTACTTGTTTTTGTTTATAAATTAGTTAATAAAAAACTTGAATTTGTTAGTTGTTCATATATCCCAAAAGAAAATACTTCTGATTATGGAGTTACTTCTATGTTAGTTCAAATGAAAAAAGATGGCGCGAATAAACAGGATATAATAGGCTTTCTAAATGATAAAAAAATTCCAGCAAATAATGATATATTAAGTGAGATTGCAGACAGGTTACTTAGTAACAATATCAAAATCGGTTGTTTATCAATATCTAACGCTCTACAATGGAGACTTTCATTTAATAAAATATGTCCTAATATTAATGGACAAACAAAGAATTTTTCAAATAATGAAATAAGAATGTTTAATGTTTTTCATATTGTAAATAATTAAATATATTGGTTGATTGTAAAGCAGGATAAATTATGAGTATATTTGCATTAAAAAAAAGAATAAATGAGTAAAAAAGAATTGACAATAAAGGATTTAATTAATTCTGCAAATGTGTTTTGTGAACAAGAAACCAAATATGAAAATAAAGAATTATTTGGCGTAACTGATGGAAAAGCAGTTGGAACATATATTGAACATAAATTTAAAGAATTTCTTAATAACAGTTTTGAACTTGACAATGGAAATTCTGCTCGTGGAGTTGATTTACCTGCTCCTGAAATAAATACTGACATAAAAGTAACCTCAATAAAACAACCACAATCATCAAGTCCTTTCAAAGATGCAAAGCAAAAGATATATGGACTTGGTTATAATCTACTTGTTTTTGTTTATGAAAAAAATGACAATCAAGAAAATGAAACTGCTATATTAAATTTTAAAAGTTGTTCATTTATTAGTAAAGAAAGAACAGCAGATTATACTACAACATTTAGGCTTATTGAAATGGTGAATGACGGAGCAAATGTAGAAGATATTATTGCTTATCTAAACGATAAAAATATTCCTGCCGATGATATTACATTAAATCAAATTGCAGAACAAATTATTAAAAATCCACCAAAACAAGGATATTTAACAATATCGAATGCTTTGCAATGGAGATTACAGTATGGAAGAGTTGTAGCCTTATCTGAAAGAGTAAAAGGTATTACAAAAATTGTAGACAAGGTAAATGTTTAATATGAAAGCATTTGAAGCAAATATCACTAATTCTGTAATTGCCTTTTTTGAAAATTCAAAAGAACTATCTATTGAAAATGTAAACTCGAAGATAAAATCAACTTGCGGGATAAATGCATTTTTTGAAATACAATCAGAATTAGATGAACTAATTAATACTATTTCAAATAACAAAAATACAATAAATGAACCTGATAGAGCCGAATATGGGGATTTTCAAACAAATAAAAATTTAAGTGATAGTATTTGTGATTTTTTAATAAATCAAAATACAGCACCTGAAATTATTATTGAGCCTACTTGTGGAAAAGGGAATTTTATTATTTCAAGCCTTAACACATTTGAAAATATCAAATATATCTATGGGGTTGAAATTTACAAACCTTATGTATGGGAAACGAAATTTTCCATTTTAGATTATTTTTTGAAAAATACAAATTCTAACCTGCCAGAAATTAATATCTACCATTACAATGTCTTTAATTTTGATTTTAAGAAAATTTCAAATAAACATAAAAACCAAAAAATATTAGTAATTGGAAACCCACCTTGGGTTACTAATTCAAAATTATCTTCACTTGGGTCTGATAACTTACCTCTAAAATCAAATTTTAAAAACCATAAAGGACTTGATGCAATTACAGGAAAAGGAAATTTTGATATTGGAGAGTATATTTCAGTTAAATTAATATCAATTTTTTCAAAATTAAATGGAAATTTTGCTTTTCTCGTTAAAAATTCGGTAACAAAAAACATTCTATTAGAACAAAATATAACAAAATATCAAATATCAAATATCAAACAATTTGATATTGATGCAAAAAAGGAATTTAATGTTTCGGTTAACGCTTGTTTATTTTTGTGTTCTTTAAATCAAAAACCAGACACAACAATTAGAGAATATGATTTTTACACAAAAAATTTAATTAGAAAATATGGTTGGGTAAATAATAAATTTGTTGCTAATATTGACTTATATTTAAAAACTAAAAATATAGATGGTAAATTTCCTTTTGTTTGGAGACAAGGAGTAAAACACGATGCTTCCAAAATAATGGAATTTGAAAATGTAAATGGTCATTACATAAACAATAATAAAGAAACTGTTAAAATAGAAGAGGATTTAGTTTATGCTTTATTAAAAAGCTCTGATTTAAAAGGAACTGTAATTGATAAATCTCGAAAATATACAATTATTACGCAGAAAAAAGTAGGTCAGGAAACTAAATATATAAAAGAATTATATCCAAAAACTTATAATTATCTTTTCCGTAACATTGAATATTTTAGTAAAAGAAAATCAAGTATTTATAACGGAAAACCTATTTTTTCAATCTTTGGAATAGGGGATTATTCTTTTAAACCATACAAAGTTGCAATTGCGGGAATGTATAAAAGAACTACATTCTCTCTTGTAAAACCCAATAATAATAAGCCTGTTATGCTTGATGATACTTGTTACTTTATTGGATTTAACACATTAATTGAAGCAGAAATAACAAGAGTTCTATTGAACAAAGAAATTACACAGAATTTTATTCAATCAATTGCATTTAAAGATGCTAAAAGAATGATAACAAAGGATTTGTTAATGAGAATTAATTTGAATGAAATAATAAACGAAACAGATTTTTACGAATTGCAATTGGAAATACCTAATTTAAATATTGTAGATTGGGAAAGTTATAAAGGGAAATTGACAAAACAAGTATTTGAAAGAAATCAACAATTAGACCTTTTTAGTGAACAAGCACTACACACAACACGCAATATAAAAAATTGGGCGAAAAGTGGTAAATATGAACGAAT
>QMPG01000477.1 GCA_003648455.1 Bacteroidota bacterium | reverse complement strand
TTGGCAATTATAAATTTAGAAGAATGGCAAAAGGCATACATACCGAGCAAACTTTTGAAGAAGCAATAGAACAAGTATTGCTCACAAGCGGAGGTTATACAAAAGGTTTATCAGAAGATTTTAATCCCGACTTAGGATTATTTACCAAATATATTATTGAGTTTCTTAAAATATCTCAACCTAACGAGTGGGCAAAATTATCGAACATTCATAAATCGGAGGTTGAAACTAAACTAATACAACGCTTGGTTCGTGAGTTAGATAACAGAGGTGCTTTGGATGTAATACGCAATGGGTTTACTGATTATGGTGTTAAATTTAAGATGGCTTATTTTAAACCAGAATCGAGTCTTAATCCCGATGCCGAAAGATTATACAACTCAAACATATTGTCGGTAACAAGGCAACTATATTACGAGCGTAACGGCAAAAACTCGCTCGATATAGTTTTATCGCTAAACGGATTGGTAATTGCAACCATAGAATTAAAGAATCAGTTTACAGGACAGAACGTAAACAATGCTAAAAAACAATACGCATACGACCGAGAACCCAACGAGCCAATATTTAAGTTTAAAAAACGAAGTTTGGTTCACTTTGCAGTTGATACCGATGAATGTTATATGACCACTAAATTATCTGGTAAAAGTACTCGGTATTTACCATTTAATTTAGGTTATAATAATGGTGCAGGTAACCCACCAAACCCGAATGGTTATCGCACAGCATACCTTTGGGAGTATGTTTGGGCTAAGGATAGTTTTATGGATATTATTGGTAAGTTTCTACACTTATCAGTCGAGGAATTTGAATTTAATGGAGTTAAGAAGAAAAAAGAAACAATGATATTTCCTCGTTTCCATCAAATGCAAGTGGTACGTGAACTAACCAAAGATGCACGAGAAAAAGGAACGGGCGAAAATTACCTCATCCAACATTCGGCTGGTTCGGGCAAATCAAATTCCATTGCCTGGTTGGCTTACCGTTTATCTAGTTTGCACAATTCTGTTAACGAAAGAATATTCGATTCGGTTGTTGTAATTACCGACCGTAGAGTTTTAGATTCTCAGTTACAAAATACAATATATCAGTTCGAGCATAAAGATGGTGTTGTACAAAAAATTGATAAAAATTCGCAACAATTAGCCGATGCCATTACTGCCGGTTCAAATATTATAATAACCACATTACAGAAATTTCCGTTTGTACTCGATAAAATTGGTGATTTAGAGAGTAAAAAATATGCTGTAATTATTGATGAGGCACACTCATCGCAAGGTGGCGAGGCTACTAAAAAAATGAAAGAAGTATTGTCCTTTCAATCGCTGGAAGAAGCCGAACAAGAATCGTTAAACTCGGGTTTAGATGAGGATGCTGAAGATGAGATAAGAAAATCTATGCAATCGAGAGGCAAACAAAGCAATCTTAGTTTCTTTGGATTTACTGCAACACCAAAACCAAAAACGGTTGAGGTATTTGGCACAATGGGTAAAGATGGTAAACCCAGACCATTTCACCTATACTCAATGAAACAAGCCATTGAAGAAGATTTTATTTTAGATGTATTAAAAAATTACACCACATATAAAACTTATTTCAAACTATCGAAACAAATAGAAGACGACCCCAATGTAAATAAAAAGCAAGCATCGAGAGCCATAGCACGTTTTGTTTCATTGCATCCACACAATTTAGCACAGAAAACCGAAGTAATGGTTGAACATTTTAGAGCAGTAGTATCTAAAAAAATTGGAGGTAAAGCCAAAGCAATGGTGGTTAGTAGCTCGCGATTACACGCAGTTAGTTACAAAGAGGAATTTGATAAATATATATCAGAAAAAGGATATACAGACATTAAAACAATAGTGGCATTTTCGGGTAAAGTAATGACTGATATTTACCCCGAAGGAATTTCTGAGGTGGAAATGAACGGTTTTGCAGAAAAAGAAGTACCAAAGAAATTTGCCTCATCAGAATACCAATTACTTTTGGTTGCTGATAAATATCAAACAGGATTCGACCAACCTTTGTTGCATACAATGTATGTTGATAAAAAGTTGTCGGGAGTAAAAGCTGTACAAACACTTTCCAGATTAAATAGAATGCACGCTGGTAAAGAAGATACATTTATATTAGACTTTGCTAACGATACAGAAGATATTAAAGCGTCGTTTCAACCGTACTACGAATTAACTACCGTTGAATCTACCACCGACCCAAATCATTTATACGATTTAAAAACGGAGATGGAGAAAGCCCAAATAATGTGGCAAACCGAAATAGATAATTTCTGCAATATATTTTTTAAATCGGCAAAAGCAATGTCGGTAAAGCAACAAGCAAAACTAAATGCTTATATCGACCCGGCAGTCGAACGCTACAAGCAATTACCAGAAGGAGATTCAAAAGATGATGTAATTGGAACAGAGGTAACACAAGACAATTTTAAGCACTCTGTACAAGTATTTACAAGATTGTATTCGTTCCTATCGCAAATAATGCCATTTGCCGATGTGGAACTGGAAAAATTATATGCTTATTCACGATTTTTACTCAAAAAATTACCTCGCACCAATCAACAAGATAGATTCAAATTAGGCGATGAAGTTGCTTTGGAGTATTACCGATTACAGAAAGTAGCCGACAGCGATATTGCATTAGAAGACCAAGCCGAATATGGTTTGGAGGGCATTAGCGAAAGTGGTATTAGAATGAGCAAGGATGAGCAAGAAGCATTGTCGGAAATTATAAATGTACTCAACAAGCGTTTCTCTACTGAATTTGCTGAGGCTGATAAACTGTTTTTCGACCAAATAGAAGCAGAGTTAGTTGATGATGAACGATTATCGCAACAAGCTAAATCCAACACTATTGAAAACTTTAAATATGGTTTCGAAGATGTTTTTATGGATAAACTTATCGGGAGAATGGAACAAAACCAAGACATATTTACCAAGATGATGGATGATAAAGATTTTGGTGGCTTGGTTCGTGATTATATGTTGAAGAAAGTTTATAAGAGGTTGCAAGCATAATCTTTTTTTGAATTAGGCACTTAATCAATAGAATTAAATATCGGGCTAAAGCCCTGTTTATCAGCTCATGCTCTAATTCCGTCAGCTAAACAGGCTGTGTGAAAACAGGGTTATCCTTAGCCCCCGCAATAGCGAGGCAGTTGGATTTATCCAACGGTTAAGAGTTAAGAGGAACAAAAAGGCTTTTAGCCCTGAATATTAACAAGTTGAACTAAAATCTAGTAATGAAGGGCACTCTATATAGTGTTCGTCCATAAAGTCCAACTTCTACGTTGTTGCTCAAAATCCAAATCCTCAAATACATTAGTATTCTGTGGTTTGAATTTTTCACACGCCTTGAAT
>QMPG01000476.1 GCA_003648455.1 Bacteroidota bacterium | reverse complement strand
CTTTATTTAAATCCGATAAGTCGGCATCAACAAAAACAATGATTTCACCGCTTGCGTTTTCAATACCCGTTACCATTGCAAAACCTTTTCCTTTGTTTTCCTCCAATTTAATATATTTGAATTCGTAATTATCGCTAAGTTCATTCAATATATCATCGGTTTTATCTGTTGAGCCGTCGTTTACAACAATTACTTCATCAAAAAAGTAATCACATACAATTGATAAAACTTCTTTAATTGTTTTTTCTTCATTATAAATACAAATTATTGCTGTTATTTTCTTATTCATTCTATTTTACATTAAATCTTATCTTGCAAAATTAGTATTGAATAATATCGCTGAAAAAAAAAGGGATAAGCATACCGCAAAAAGGGATAATGCAATAATTTAGGGATGAAATTAGATAATACAGGGGATAAATCTATACTTGTTTTATCTTGTTTTTAAATTCATGAATGTATTTTTGAGATACGGGCACTGTAAAATTCGTGTCAACCATGAATAGTTGAAATCCCTGTGGATTGCCCTGTATTTCATTAATGAATTTAATATTGACAATATAACTTCTGTGGCAACGTAAAATAAATTCGTATCTATTAATTAATTCTTCAACTCTCTTTAAAGAACTTCTTATTATTTGTTTTTTTACTATCTCATTATTCTTGTAATAAACTTCAATATAGTTATCTGAAGATTTAATAGCAATTAACAAGTCCGCTTTTATTGTGAGGGTATCATTTTTATAGTCTGACACAAAATGAATTAAATTTTTTTGATGTTGTTTCTTTTCAAGCAGTTGTTTATTTAATTGTTGTGCTGATATCAAATGAGAACGTAACAATCTTTCCTGATTTATTGTAATAAGGACAGCAACAGGAAGTAATCCAAGTAATAAAATTTTAGTTATATCAAAAAAACTTATGTCGAATAAACCAGTTATTTGTGAATAAAATAGAAAATCACTACTTGAAATAGCAACAAGTATCCATAAATTCCATAGTATCTCCTTTTTTATATTCCAGGTATTCTTATAGAATATTTTTGGGAATAAACTTGGTAATACAATTAAATTTAAACTAAGCACCAAAAATGTAGATGTTACAAGTCCTGCAATTATATAAACGATTTCTTTTTTTGACCATACAGCAAAATCAATCGGTTGAAAAATTAACAAAAATGCCAAAACTCCTAAACTAATAAAAAGAATTATTTTAGCATTAAACCTTAAATCATCATTGAAAGGGTATGGTTTATTTAAAAATTTAAGCATAGTTCATTTTTATCTTTTTTTAATTTATCTTTTTTCAGCATTAAACAAAATAAACAATAAATCACAAAGTAATTTATTCTCTTTATTAAACTCTTTCTTTAAATTCCATTCCTGTATAATAACTACTACTGATTTAATTTCAGGAATAACCATTACGTATTGCCCGCCTTTACCTCTTGCGGTGTAAATTTTATGACCTTGATAGTCTAATAGCCACCAACAATATCCATAACCAATTTCAGCATAATCATCTAACACTCTGAATGTTTTACTGGAATCAGAATAGTTGGTAAATGATTTGTCTATCCATTCTTTACTAATTACTTGTTTTGAATCGACTTTTCCATTGTTCAAATATACCTGTCCGATTCTTGCTAAATCTCTTGCTGTATAGTACGATTCGCCTCCACCGCAGTAATAACCATCTTGTAATCGCCAAAAACCGTTTTTAATTCCAATTGGTTCAAAGAAATTGTCACGGGCAAAAAATTTTGTCGTTTGTTTACTTGATTTAGTAATAATGGCTGATAATAAGGCTTGTGATCCTGTAAAATATCTAAAATTTGTACCTGGTTTTTTATTTATTTTAATATCAACCAAACATTCTTTTGGTGTAGAATACGCGTCCCAATGAGCAAAGCCCCCTTTCATTGTTAGTAAATGTTTAAGAGTAAGTTCATATTTTAAACTATCTACTTGATTCTGATACTCAGGAAAATAATTCATTACCTTTTCGTTTTCAGATGGAATTATCCCTTTATCAATCGCAATTCCAATCAATGCAGATGTAATAGATTTAGTTATTGAATGTACATTAAAAGCATCATTCATAGTCGTATTTTTAAAATACTTTTCAATTATCAATTTGTCATCTTGAACAACCAACAAAGCTCTTAATCGCTTCCAATTCTCAATTTTTGAATAATATTTATTTAATGTATTAGTGTCGTAATTAGTTTTTTTTGATTTTGTCCAATTAAATGGTTCATAATTAACTTTAAATGACTGAGAAGAATTGAAAGGCAAATTTAAACTTAATGGATGCCATTCATTAAAGTAATTTAACACGTTTATTGATGACAATAAAATAATAATGGAACTTACTCCAAGAACTATTTTATGTATTCGATTTTTTTTCCAAATTAATAGGATGATAGTATAAATAAGCAATAGAATTGAGGCTATATATTCAACTATATTTGGATAAGGATGATTAAAATATTCATCCTTTAATATAAAACAAGCATATGATAATAACACTACTGATATTAAATATGTAACTATGTGTTTTTTCATTTTAACAATAGCGTTCAACTGTGGTCATTATTAATGTTATTTGAAACAAATTTATCCATTTGATTGGAATTAATTATTTTATTTAGAGCGTTTGGCATATAGAACAATACGATTACTAGTGAGAGTAACCATATCAATATAGTCTGAATATTTTTTTGTTTTTCATTGTTATAAATTCTAAATTTCCTCCAATTTTTAAATTGCCCCTAACGGGAGTTCACGCAAAAACTTCAATTTAATTAAAAAAAAGTTTTCCATGCCTTATCTCTTTGAGTGTACAAGCCGCAATTTAGTGAAAAAACGGATTTGCTGTTGAGTGTTTTGAAAATAAAAAGTGTTTAGAATAACTTTATATAAGCCATATAGGTCTGTAATTTGGAATACAAGGCTTTTTAACCTTGCTTTCAGATTAATCCCCCTTCTGCTGAATCAAATAGAATATCATTGTCTCCATCTCCGTCTAAACCATATGCCATTACATTACTTGATTGAGTTGGACTATCGATAATTTGTTGAGGTACAAAAGTTCCTTGCCCGTCTGTATTTTCGTACCAAGCTATTTTGTTATCGTAGTATGAAGAAGATAAAATATCTATATCGCCATCACCATCTAAATCAAAGACTCGAACGCAAAGCATTTTGGAATTGCCATGCGTCTTAAGTACGAAATAAAAATTTTAATTTACCGTAACCGTAAGTTTTCCGCTGACGGTTTTTATTTTTTCCGCTTTGCTCTTATGCACTTGCCCGATTATTTTAATTTTCCACACTCCCGGTTTTTGCCTGTCGTTTTCTGCAACAGATGCCGAGCAT
>QMPG01000475.1 GCA_003648455.1 Bacteroidota bacterium | reverse complement strand
GCTTCTTTTTCTGAAATAATTTTTGTTTTTATTCCAAATGAATCAAGAATACTATTTGCAGTTTTACTCCAGTTATCCCAGTCAGCAAGATGATATTCTATTATTTCATCACCATAAAGTTCGTCTAAATCTAATATTCCTCTTTCTCTTGCATCTCTATATATTGATTTATGGTGAGCAATTACCATTTCAATTAGTTCAGAATGAATACTTTCTGGGAATAATGACAGGAAGAAAATGGAACCAATCTCGTGTCGATATGCTTTTTTCGATTTATCTTTTCCATAAAGACGTTTCTGGAAAATAGGGTTTGCTTTTCCAATATCATGTAATATAGCACCAAGTTTAGCTATATTACTGTCCATAGACAGTTCCGTAGCAACTCGTTCGGCAACTAAAGCTACTTGTTCAAGATGCGTAACCAACGGCATAAAATTAGGTTTACCCTTTGCCTTTATATGTTCACAAACTATTGTCATATTAATAATTATTTCTAACAGGATTACCAACAACTTTTAATCTACCATACATCGCTTCATTATTATTTAAACGATTATAACCAACCATAAATGAATCATCTCCATCTTCAAAAAGCAACTCGTAACCTTTAAAAAGCTCTTTGTTTGTATCGAATTCTTCTTCTGAAACATCCAATATTTCTTCAGAGGGATAAAGTATGTCCTCGTTTCGTGCCAAACAAATATGTTGTGCATGGGCTATCTCAGCATCTTCTTTGTTTTCAAAAGCCAGAAATAAAACAGGATTTAATAAAACTCCTCTTGTTAATATGGCATAAGGGCGTGAATATTCTTTATTTACTCCTCTGCCTTTTTCATTCCATCCTCGTGGTTGTGTTTGTTCTTGTTGTGCTGATATTTGCGAATAACTTAATCTATGTCTTTTGATTTTGTATATTCCATATTCTTTTTTTAATAACTCTGGGAATAGTTTACGTTCAATTCCTGCTACCATTGATGGTGTAAGGAATTGCTGACTAAATGTTTCGTCATCTCTAACGGCAGTCCAAGGCTTAATAAAGCCAAACTGACCAGTGTATTTTACTATATACATATCTCTTCTATTTTAAACAACCAAAACCAATTCCTGTTGAATGTCCGACTCCATTATTCCATAAAAATTCCATTGAATCAAATTTCCCTTCAACTATAATTGGGCATACAGATGTTTTATTTCCGATTCCTCTGTAGTTAATCACTTTTGTTTTTTTGCCTTGATAGGTTTTGTCGAAGGTAATTTTTAAAGTATCATCAGGAATTTCGTTAAACTCTAATCTTCTTTTTACCGCTTCAGTCAGCAAAATCTCGGTTTCCTCATCTTCAAATGTAAAATGCTTGGGTTTATTCTTGCCTTCTATCTTTTGCTTAAAGAAGAGAGGACTTAACAATGGAAAACGTTCCCGATTTCTAAAAGCAGGTTCTGAAATCATATCAATTTCATATACTTTTAATCCACAAAACAATGTTGGGTCATCTTTTATTCCTTTATAAATATTTGTTAATAGTTTATTATCTGTGGAAGAAAAATACAAAGTTGATCCCTCTGGGAAATTAAATCCATTTTTCATAACTTCACCACTTTGTAGTTGCGAGAATGAAAACACAGACTGTTTGCCATGCTCATCATTTCTGCCCATCCATTTGTGGATTGTGCCTACCAATTTTTGTTGATAATTAAATGGAACCGTGGTTTTGTTTTTTGATAGTTTTAATTTTAGTCTCATATAATTTCTTTTTATTAATTTAGGTTATGTTGCTTCTGTAAAACACAAAAATACAATTTTTCTCCATTGAGAAGAAATAGTTGTAAATTTGCATCATTTTATTTTAATCGTACTTATTAGAATTGAAATTTGAGCAGAAACAGTTGAGTCTGTATTTAATCGCACCATTTTGGAATAATGCTCTCAATCTAACACGTCTTTTTCTTTATTACAATAAAAACGCTTGCAACTTAGTTTAGTACAATGTATATCTCAATTTCAACCTCAATTTTAACACTGAACCTCAATTTAAACCTTACTCATTAAATCCAATTCCCTTTCTACTTATTTCATTAGTATAATTTTGTTTTTCGATATTAAATAGGTCGCCAATTGTGATGGGATATTTGCCATCGTATGGCAGATTGTGTTTTTGAGCGATGTTTAGGGCTTTGTTAACTGTTAGCTCTTTAAACTCATAGCGGTTTACCATTCGTCCTTTTCTTAGGAGTGCTTTGTCGATGTTTGCCAAGCCTGTGTTAAAAGTGCAAATTAGTTTTATGCCAAGTGCATCACTTAACAGTCCATCGCTAATATTTAGTAATGTTGCTATATCGCTTTGTGTGTTTCCGGTTTCGCGGTTAGCAATTAGTTTTTCGCTGTCTTCAATAATTAGTATGCTATTTTTTTGCTCGGTAAGAAACGGCAATAAATCGGGGCTGCTTAATGCCTCTGCCATAAATAAAGGTAAAAATATAAACTTACGTTTTACTTCTCTAATCAAATGGCGTATGTAACTTGTTTTGCCTGTGCCACTCATTCCGTGCATTAAAATTAATCCACTTTTTGTTTTGTTTTGCAGAAACTCTTTAACATCAGTTCGTGGCTTTGCTTTTGAAAGCCCTTGATATTATTTGACAAAAGCAATGTTTTTGCTATCGCTATATAATTATCACGACCTCGTTCATGCTCTATTTTATTATTCAAACGTTTTTTAATGGTGGCAAAACAAAAATCTGGATATATATTTAGTATGGGTTCAATTATCCTGTTAAAATCCGAATCGTTATATTTAGTTTGCTTTACAATTAGTTTAATAGCTTCATAATCTTTTTCATAAGTAAGTATTTCCACTAAAAATGTTATTTTGTATTTTAACTCCTGAGATAATAGCTTAAAACTTTCCTTATCAAATAAATCACGTATTTTAATGTAGTGATTAATAGAACTTTCTGAAATATTAAGGTTCTTAATAACCATAAAATACAGCTGCCATAAAAATCTCAATATCTTGAGAAAGAACTAAATTTAATAATTCGGATTTTAGATCCTCAAATATTTCTTCAATTTGCTTATCTCCTTCGTCCTGTGCTATTTCCCATTTGTCACGATAATATGATCCACAATTGCAATCATCCCAATTAGACTCAAGATCTATATTTTCCAAATCTGTTTGATAGTTATTCTTATATTTTTTAACAGCTTCGGCAAAGGAAATTCGTAATTCCGATTTTTCTATTTTTGGAGCAACGGATTCTTTCCAAAATTCAATAAACTTATTTTCTAGTTTCTTGTTGTCAGCTATTAGTAAATCCAAAATTTCAAACTTACACGCCAAAATTGTTAATAACTATGTTTTCTGAGATACATAGATTTTTCTTGGT
>QMPG01000474.1 GCA_003648455.1 Bacteroidota bacterium | reverse complement strand
TTCTTGGTTCAACAAGAACACTTCCGTTGGGGGCACTAAACAAAACCGTTGATTCCCCATTTGCAATTACAGCATCGCTTGCAATATAGAAGTCTCCTTTAACATTTATAACAGCAGTATCTTCAACAGCAAGAATGGCATCTGCACCGAGTAATACATCTTTATTTACATTAATTGTATCAACACCTGTTTCAATACCGAGAATACCATCAGTAATATTAAGATTATTACAAATCGCCCCTGTGTTATAAATGCTCGGATTATTAACCGTTAGAGGAATAACAGCATCTACAGTACTTGTCGGGATGTTGGCAGGGCTCCAGTTTTCGGGAGTAAACCAATCTGTACTTACATTACCAGTCCATGTTACAAGAGAAATAGGAGGCCAAGTAATTTTACCCGGTGTAGTTACTCCACTAGGATCACTTTCATAAGTTTCACCACCAAGTAAACCACCAATAGTACCGCCAAAGTTAACAGTACCAGTTGCACTGCAACGAACATTAAAATGAGTACCCTGAACAGGTGAAGTTCCATGATTAAATGTTACATTTCTTATTGTGTCAAGACCTGTAACATCAGCATCTATATTAAGATAAACAAAATTATTACGTATTGTTACTCCGTCTGCAGGATCTGTATATTGATTACCAGAATAAATATTTGACCAGACACCATCAGAAAAATTGTTTGTGGGGTCAATAGTAGCACCGGATTTTACATCTAAGCCATCGTAAGATAAATATTGAAATTGATAGTACTTAGCTTTTATTGTTGCTCCGGATTCTATATCAATTTTTACTCCTCTATTGTTATATCCTTGTGAACGTGTAACATTAGCATTATTACCACTCTCGCCAACTACTTGCAATGTCCCGTTAACTGTTAAAGTTGGGTATAAGTCATACATGTCAAATTGTAAGTTTGCTCCGGCATCAACATCAAGAGTTCCTCCTGCTTGAATATAATGATGCTCACCTTCGGGATAATACGGGAATGTTGATTCGTTTTGGTCATTGTTACCAAGAGTTAAATTTTTACCATTAAGTTTTAATGTAGCATTATTTCCAACTGTTAATTTATTTGTAATAGTAGTATTGTCAAGCAAAGTATATGTTCTTGCACTCGTTTGCGATTGATTAAACATCACATCGTAAAAGCTGTATCCACCTGATTGAATTGTTTTATTAACAGGTAGATCACTTTCAAAAAACACTGTATCTTCATAAGGTCTAAAATAACCATTATTTGTCCAATTACCTGTTAAGGTAATGTTATAAGGATTATCCCCAAGGTCAGAAGTTCTAAAATAAACTCTATCATCAATTGTAAAATCTTGCACATTTAGTTCACCTTTCATTATTTTCCAACCACTTGTAGAAAAACGAATGTTATTAAGTGTCATTTCAGGAATATATTGAGTTCCACCTCTGTCAAAAGTAATATTTGCATTCTCAGTAATAAATATTCCAGAATTAGTTATATAAGTAGAAGCTATATTATGAGATACATTTCCCATATCAACAATAACAGTATAATGGCTATCTGAACTATCTGCACCTTGCTCAATACTAAAAATACCATTATTTACATTTAATCCATGATTAATAATTTTTTTAGTCCCACGATTACTAAATACAATGCCATAAAAATTATTGTTTGCACCAGGGTCAATAACTTGTGTTGAATCGTCAAAATAAACAGTATTACGAGTATGATTAAAAAATCCATCATTAATTAAGGTGTCACCTTCGAAATACAAATCGTGCGAACAATTAACAGTATCGTTTGTATTAATTGTAAGCTTACCGGAAATATCAATTGTTGTTTCGTCTAAAGTTTTTTGACCACCAGTGCCATTAAATACAACATTATTAAGTTTAAGTGTTGTATATGAGCCACCTGCATAAATATTTTGACCCGAAGCTCCATCAAAAGTAATAGTATTTGTAGGAGTATAATCTCTTAAATCGACAGTAGCACCTGCAATAGAAATATCATGACCTTGATCGTTTAATGTAATATTGTCGTAATACATTCTAAAATCTCCTAATACTGTTAAATTACCATCAAGTTTTACTGTACGGGTATTATCATCGTAAAGATATAAATTACCATAAGTAGGTGTAGATAAAATGGTTTGGTCTTGGTCACCACGAATATAAGTAGTATTAGTAGCATCAATATTGTAAGTACCGAATCCTGTAGGAAAAGCTTTGCCACCGCTTGCTGTTGCAGTATCTGCAAGATAACAATAAATTCTGGAATCTGCACCGATTTTAAATTCCTTACCGGCAACAGAACAATCTAAAGCAAATTGTTGCATATTAAGGTTTGTCTCATCATAAAAAGTAACATTTCCTGTAATATCGAGGTTATTACGCATTGTTACCCAACCTGAACCTTTTTTAATAACATTATTAAACCCTGTAATATCAGCATCAATACCCCAACCATTACCATCTTTAATAAGAGTTCCTGTTCCCCAGTCAATTTGGCGACCACCTGTAGGAAAATAAAGATTACCAGTAAGAGTAACAGTATAATTAGCAACGTCTAACTTAGTTTCAACATCATAAACCTGAAGATATCCTTTAACAGTGATATCTCCCGAAAGAGTTTTTGTAGTTAAAGAATCTGTATGAACACGACGAAGTCTTAAGTTATAATATGTTGTTGGATAAACGGTTTGGTCATCATCAGAATAATAATCAACATATCCGCCTGTTAAACTAATATTTTCGAACCCAGTTGGGAAATTGTTTGTTCCTCTCAAATATAAAACACCACCTGTCATAGTAAGGGTATTAACAGCACCGGAACCTGTTACAGAAGCGGTTGATTGTATATAAAGGTTAGAGCCGAGTTGATTTGTTATATCACCGTTAATAGTTAAATCATTATAAATATATTTTGTACCTGCACCCTGAGCAATAAAATTATTAAAAGTAGTGGGTGAGCCAACATCGCCAATATGTGATGTTCCTGTACCATTAAAAACCACAGTACCTGCACCTGTTTGAGTAAAACCGCTTGCACCTTCATAATTATCCCAATCGTGACCTACAAAAATAAAATATGTTTTACCATCGAGGACAGAACCTGCATCGATTCTTACATCGTGAGTAACAGAAATATTTTGTTCTAATTCTTTATTGGCTGAATTTTGTGTTCTTATATTATAAAAAGTACCACCATGAATTTTTTGAGCTGTTGTCCCGTCTTTATCAAAATAAACAGTACCAGTTCCCCCATCAAAGGTTCCACCATTAAGAGTCCAATTACCCTCAATATAAATATTCTTGCTTGAAGCCGATAATGTACCACTGTTTATTGAAATGCTATCGGTTACTGCAATATTTGAAGAAATTTCTTCAACCCCGTCGTTT
>QMPG01000473.1 GCA_003648455.1 Bacteroidota bacterium | reverse complement strand
TATAAAATGCCTGTAAAAGTATTCAAACAGGCTGCTTAGATTTTCTTCTAATTCGATTAAGCGAAAAAGAAAATCTAACTTATTTTTGCAAAATAGTTGTCTAAAGATGGGGAGTAGTTAAGAACTCAGGTTACTATTACGCCTATTTTTTATATATGCCCTCAAAAAATATTCGGGTATGTTCAAAAAGGAAATTTCTTTGTGATTTTATTTGGATTTTAGCTCAGTTCTTTGTTAGCAACTGGGCATTATTATTCTGTTTTATATAATTCTTTATTAATATCGTTAATCAAGTTCATTAATTCAGGTCTAATTTGATTTGATAGAAGTATTAAGAAATATCCAGTTTCCGAATCAATTTGATTATATGCCCCAAATGAAGCTAGCCAACCTGTATGCGATACAATTTTGTTATTATTCTCGTTAATATCCCAACCAAATCCATAGTTCACCTTATTTCCATTATTTAAGGTTGAGGGTTTAAACATTAGTTCTTTGCTCCCGACACGAAGTAATTTATTTTCAAATAGTGCTTTATCCCAAAAATATATGTCTTCAACTGTTGACATTAATCCACCATCTGCCGTAGTCATTAGATAATCATTTCGGTTCCAGTTTTCATCGTATCCAATTGCTCTGTCAATTGCTGTTCCGTTATTTACGAATGTGTTTTTCATTCCAAGAGGCTTAAATATCTTTTCACTTAAAAAATCACCATAGCTTTTGCCTGAGACACTTTCAATTATCTCTCCAAGTAAGAAATAACCTGAATTGCAGTATCGATGTTTTGTATTAGGTGTAAATTGTAATGTATCTTTTTGGTTTAAGAAATTGTAAATGGAGTCTTTTTGATTATAAATATCATTTTGCCAGTAATCGGGTATGCCAGACGTATGATTCATCAGGTTCTTAATTGAGATATCTTTCATTGATTCTGGAACCTGAATATAGTCACCAATCTTATCTTCTATTGATAGTTTTCCTTTTTCTTGTAACAGCAATATGGCTGTTGATGTAAATTGCTTGGTTAAGGAAGCAATTGGAAATAAAGTAGAAAGGGTGTTCTTTTCCTTTTTTTCAAAATTTTTAAATCCAAAAGAACCTTGAAAAATTATCTTATCTCCTTTTGCAATCAGAATAGAACCATTTAATAAACTATCCAATAAATATTTTTCAACTATTGACTCAATATTTTCTTTTGATGTCTGACCAGTAACATTAATGAAACTTAAAAGTGTCAAAGCAATAATTATTATTTTTTTCATATTCGTTTATTTAATTATTAATGTGTAGGATGTTTATATATCGTACCGCATGAAGCCTAACGGCAGTCTGTCTAACGTTTTGCAAGTATGGCACGTAGCCGTTTCTTACTCTGATTTATGTTGATTTGTAGTATGTTCAATTTTTTAATTCTTTGTCTTGATAAACGCTATGCGGCTATGTGATATACTTGCTGTTATAGCTAGTTTATTCTATTTCAATAAATTCAATTTTCAATTTTAATTCATTTTCATTCGGTTCTCCTTGAATACCCCATTCTAAATCATTTTTTAGTATTTCTTTTTCAAAATTGGATCTTTTGTATATTTCCTTGATTACATTTTCAGAATCGCAGCCAAAAATCTCGCCAATCGCAAAAGATGTCGCTTCCCATGCAGTTCCTTTAGTTTCAACCAAAAAGTCTAAGTAGTAATTTAAGAATTTTCTGTCTTGAGTGTTGCAATAGTATTTTGAAACCAATTTTAAAGCAGGGTACATTTGAAAATGATAATAAACTGAAAATTCTTTATGAAGGTCACGGTGTTTAGTTGTATCATACATTCCTTCTTGATTCAGAGAATGAAGGTCATTCATTAATATTATTGTGGAATCAAGAATCAACTTACTTAATTCTCTCATCTCGTTATTTGATAAACTACCTAAATTTTTAATCCTACTTTCATGAATGAAACCAGTTCGGTTCTTTAGTCCAAATTGTTCTATTTCCTTCCAACTTGATTTGCTGTTTGCTGTAATTTTGAAAATGAAATTTGTTTTTATCTGAAATATTATTTTTGAAGATAAGTCAGGATTTTCTCTAACATTTGTATAACCATCTTTATCATTAATAACCGCAAGGGAATCAAAAATGTATTTCTGATAATCTAAGTCTGGATTTTGACCTAATAAATTCAAATTGAATAAAAGTCCAGTTAATATTAATATCCAGTTCTTTTTCATTATAAATGTGTGGTAACGGTCAAGTATATGAGGCGTTGGGCATTCTGGAATGCTTAACTTTCAATCTACTTCGCCGCTTGTTTATATTCATAATGCTTCAGCTTAAATACCACTTGCCCAATGCCTTATATGCATTGTTGCCAGTAGTGCCTTTATTCCTGTCCATACGATACTACATAAAACAACTTATTCAGGTCGATTGTCAAATTATTTTTCCTTTTCCACATTTCAAATCCATCAAAGTTGAATACGTGATTTTCTGGAGGTATTACAACCATAGAAAATCCCTCCATTATAAATTCACCTAAAAAACCTGCGTCAATTATAGAATTTAATTCCTTTAAATATTGCTCAGTGTATTTAGTTTTTTTATAATCATATTTTTTTGCAAAAGCGGCAAATTCTTTCAAGGATTCAATATGCATTTCTAAATATAAGTCAGGGAAACCAGATGCTCTTTCTTTATCACTAACATTTTCTATTGCCCATTCTATTTTTTTAAACGCACTTCCCATAGCTGACCCCAATAAAATAGAGTCTTGAAAAGCAATTTTTGAAAAATACACACCTGCTTTGGGGTTTAGTGGCTTTAATTCAGTAAAATGTGATGGGTCAAATTGATTTAGTATTTTTGACTCAAGGTCAGAAATTTGAACGGAGTCTTTAATCTCAGATGTTAACCTTAATTTGAAAAACCAAGTTCCACATTCATACAATGATAATTGAGAGTATTCTTTATTTCTTGTTTCAAAAGTGGATTTGAAACCGTTACAAATATATTTTGAACCTTCAAATTTTACAGGGTATTGTGTTGCCTCAAGTCCATCATTAGTCATTTTTGCTACAGACTGCATTGAAATTAAATACTCATTTCTTAATCGTCCTTCACTTCCATCTCCAGCAGGATATATATAAATTGTAAAATTTATTTTCTGTATATTTTCTTGATTTTCATAAGTTACTCCGATGTTCTTTTTCTTTTTGTCAAAGGCGTATATTTTTTTTCGTAGATATTTTCCGTCAATTAATTTTGGGAAAACTGTCTCAGAGTATTTGTGAATATAGTCACCTTTTGATTTAATTAGTTTTGGCTTTATCAAATCTTGGGAATTTGCGGTAATTCCGAATACTGCCAAAAATATTAAAATTAAAAGTTGTTTATTCATTTGT
>QMPG01000472.1 GCA_003648455.1 Bacteroidota bacterium | reverse complement strand
TTTTACATATTTGTAGCAGTAATTGATATGATTGTTTCAGAAAGAACAATCAACCGAATTAAAGAGTTTTTATCAGGAATTCAATCTGAAACACTAATTGGTGTTTATATTGGTGATATTGAAAATGATGAGATAATAAAAATAGACTAATTGCCCTAACATTTGCTTTGAAGCCAGCGGTTTGGGTAGCTTGCTTCGGTCGCTTCGCTCCCTACGCAAGCCACCCAAACCGCCGTCTCAATAGCAGTTACCGTTAAGTTTAATGCGACATACAAATAAAGTAATACATAAGAAATTTGAATTAAAACGATGGCTCTAATTAATTATGAAAACAATAAAGTTCTTGATTGGAAAGACTTACTTATAAATGCGGATAATGATTTTGTAAGTGTTGTTGTATTATTTTACACAAACCTTATCTTTGGAAGCACATACGCATGGCTATTACCACATACTTTGGAAAAGTATTTAAAAGCATATTTACTTAAAGCTAATGTTATTCAATCTGATGATTTGAAAAAATATGGCCATAGTTTAAAGAGGCTTTGGAATAAATATAATGAAATATCACAAGTAAAAACAACTAAACCAAAGTTAAATGCTGAATTTGAAAATTTAGTTGATGAATTATCAAAAATATCAACTAATACAAGATATAATGGTTATTTTAATTTTGCATCAGGTAGTGCATTTTATTATTTTTTTGTATTATCAAGTCTACTAAGGTATTTAATAATAGGAAAAAGTAGATATAGAAGTTCTTTGTATGGTTTGGATGATATAAATATGAGTTTAAGATTTATGCCAATGATGACTGAAAACAATATTTCTGATAGTTATTCAAAAATAATAACACAAAAAGTATTGCATATTACATTAGAACACGGCTGTTCTTTTTCAAACTTAGGAGCAATAAATCAAATGGACTTTCAAAATTTGTCAATTTCAAATACTGCAATTTTTGAAAGCTTAATTGATTGTCCTCTTTGTAGGGGTGGAAAAATATATGGTCAACAAGAATTAGTGAAATTTTATAGAACTATAAAGCCCATAAACCAAAGATTTAAAAAATATGAAATTAACAAATCAACTAATCTGTAATATTAAGTGGTGTAATTTAGGGTTTACACATTTAATAATTTTAACAACAGTAACTGAAATTTTATTTGCAATATAAATGGTCTTTTTTACTATAACTGCGGAGTAACAAACTTGATATAAAAATTAAATCATGGATATTCAATTATCAAACAATCAATCTGATTTTTTATTTTACACATCATCAGAAGGAAAAACGAAAATTCAAGTCATATTAAACGATGAAACTGTTTGGCTTACACAAAAGTCAATAGCAGAATTATTTGGAGTTCAACGTCCTGCAATAACAAAACATTTGAAAAATATTTTTGAAAGTGAAGAGTTAAACGAAAATTCAGTTAGTTCCATTTTGGAACATACTGCCGACGATAATAAAACATATAAAACGAAATTCTATAATCTTGATGCAATAATTTCAATTGGTTATCGAGTAAATTCAAAGCAAGCAACACGTTTTAGACAGTGGGCAACAAATATTTTGCAGGAATATATGATTAAGGGTTTTACTCTTGATGACGAAAGGTTGAAACAAGGAAAACAACTTTTTGGAAAAGACTATTTCGATGAATTACTTGAACGAATTAGAGAAATTCGAGCGAGTGAAAGACGTTTTTATCAAAAAATTACAGATATTTATGCACAATGTAGTATTGATTATGATGCAAAATCAGAATTAACAAGAACATTTTACAAGACTGTTCAAAATAAATTACATTGGGCTATAACTGGACAAACCGCAGCCGAAATAATTCAGGCAAGAGTAAATGCAGATAAACCACATTTAGGATTAACATCGTGGAAAAATTCACCAAAGGGAAAGATTTTAAAATCAGACACTTCAATAGCAAAAAATTATCTTAATCAAATCGAAATTGATGCTTTAAATGAAATTGTTACAATGTATTTGGATTATGCAGGTAATCAAGCAAAGCGTCAAATACTTATGAAAATGAAAGATTGGATTGAAAGATTAGACGCATTTTTACAATTCAACCAATACGATATATTAAAAAATGCAGGAAAAGTGTCAGCAAAAGTAGCAAAAAAACTTGCAGAAAATGAATATAAGAAATTTAGAATAAAACAAGATGACAATTTCTTATCTGATTTTGATAATCAAATGAAACGAATAGAAAAATAAAAAACTTAACATTGTACTGGTCGTAATCGGCACTTTTTGTAGCTTGCTTCATTCGCTTGCGCTCATTTCAGCAAGCTACAAAAAGTGCCGCTATACGCCAGTACATTTCCGTTAGGGCTAATTGCCCAAAAAATTCGTGTAAAATCTAAAAAAATATCTAACTGAAAATTAATAAGAAATATTTTCAGTTAGTTACTATTTCGATAATCATTAACATATAAAAACAGATAAAATGAAAATTGAAGAATATATAAAAAAAGGCATGGAAAAAGCATATAGAGAAAATCTTGTGCTTAAAACTTCATTTGATGAATTACAACCTAAAATTATAGAATATCTGTTCACTATAAATATCGCCCAACAATTATTAAAATGGAATGATGAAAATAGTTTTTTATATTCTATTCATTTAGAATATGATGCTAATAAATTTCTCAATGATGCTTTTATAAATAAAAAAATTGAACGTGATAATAATATTCTTTCAGAACAAACTATTATTGAAAGGAACTTACATAAACTTTCAAGGAATAAATACGGACAGATTGATATTGCAATTACTAAGCATGAAAATAATTTATTAGACCAAGAGAGAGCTAAATTTGCTATTGAAATAAAAGCAATTAATCAAAATGAAAAAAAAATTAAAGATGATATTATTAGATTATATGAGATATTAGCAGAAAAAGATAACATATCTGATAATAGTGTTGAAAAAGGATTTTTAGTGTTTATTGAAAGATTAGACAATTCAAAAAAAATTGCACATGAAAATGATTATAAAGACCTAAAAAATAACAGATTAAAACATTGGCACAATATACTTATCAATGAATTTGGGACTTATAATGTTCAAGCAGATATAGAATGTTTTAATATATATAATTGTTCGGTTGAAGATTATATAAAAAAACTACCCGTTGAAGATATTAGTTACAATCAATTAATTGATAATACAGGTTTTGTAACTGGTTTCATAATTACTTTTACAAAATAAATTTTCTTATTTAATATGAGCCAAAAAAATTATTATAAAGGATTAGAATTTGAAAAACGTGTATTTTCAGCATTAAAAGAAAATGTGGAAAATAACGAATTAGGGCTTTATGGAAAATACTGCACTGTCTATCACCGAAAAAAATACTACTCTGAAAAAAG
>QMPG01000471.1 GCA_003648455.1 Bacteroidota bacterium | reverse complement strand
CTTTTTCATAATATTTATTTTATCCTTAAGTTTTTGTTAACCAAATATTCATTGTTTCGTTTCTATTTCATTGGTATTATAATTTGTTTTTTTAAAATTACTCCTAAAAAAGTGTAAACTATATTCCTTTAACGAACCACATGAAGCATAACGTGCTGGCATATAATTACGTGGCGGATTTGTCTGCCATAATCTTTCTGTCAACGAATATATTAAATTTCCTGCCACATACTTAAATGTTTACGAATAAACCCGCCATGAATTATATGGCTTGTTAGCGGTTTGTTGTTTATTCTTCATATTTACTTTCCATCAATTCTTTCAGCTCTTCTTTACTTGGTAAAACAGTCATATATTTACTTGCAAAAATCTGTTCATTATTTTCAGGCAAAGTCATTTCTACAAGTGTTTCACTCTTAGTTCTGCATAGGATTATTCCTATTGTTCTATTTTCATTCTCTAATTTAACTTTTCTGTCGTAATAGTTTACATACATCTGCATTTGTCCTAAATCTTGATGTGAAATTTCACCAATTTTTAGATCTACTAATACAAAACACTGCAAAATTCGGTTATAGAAGACTAAATCAACACGAAAATGTTTATCATCAAATGTAAACCTGACTTGTCTACCAACAAATGTAAATCCTTTCCCAAGTTCTAGTAAGAAATGTTCTAATTTATCAATAATTTTTTGTTCTAATTCTGTTTCAGAATATTTGCTTTTCTCTGGTAATCCTAAAAATTCAAGGACATAAGGGTCTTTCACTGTATCTTCTGGTTTTGCAATTATTTGACCCTTTATTGATAGTTCTTTAACTCCTTTTTCATCTCGGCTCAATACCAATCTCTCAAATAATGCAGTATCAAATTGCCTTTGTAATTCCCTTAAACTCCACCCATTGTTTTGAGCTTCTATCTCATAAAACTTTCGTTCATCAAGATTATCAATTTTCATCAAAAACAAATAATGAGACCAACTTAATTGAAATTCAATATTTTCAAATTTCCGAGACACTGTTTCGGATTTTCTAGAAATTGACTTCCGAGACACTGTTTCGGAAATTGAGTAAGTCAAATAAAACTTTCTCATATTTTCTAAATTATCCACAGAAAAGCCACGTCCAAATTCCTTATTCAATTTTTGAGAAAGTTTTTTCAATATTTTCTTTCCGTATTCTGCTCGTTCTTTCCCTTTCTGTTCTTCTTCAACAATTATTCTTCCTATTTCAAAATAGGTATAAACCATTGTTGTATTAACAACTTGAACAACTTTGCTACGAGCGTTTTTAAGAAGTTTAGTAATTTTATTGTAAAAATCTATATCAATATTATTTTCAATTTCTGCCATTACAAATCCATTTTTACAAAGATAATCTAACTTTCTTTATTGCTGAAATTTTCCTGTTTTTCAATAACCGCTAACTTACAAATATAATAAATAATTCTCAATCACTACAAATACACAATACTCTATAAACAAACAATATATCCGTTAATAAACGTTTACAAACGACTATTAAACGACTACAAACATTTATTAACCGAATAAGGCTTTTTGCTGATAGTATGTTTGCATCGTCAACAATCTACCGGACGAGCCGGAGATGACAAACATAAAAATTTACAATCATGAAAAGTTTAAGAAATCAAGTACAGTTAATCGGACGTTTAGGTGCAGCCCCAGAAATGAGAGAATTTGCCAATGGTAATCAAAAAGTAAGCATGAGTATTGCTACCAGTGATTTTTATAAAAACAAAGCAGGCGAGCAAGTGACCGATACGCAATGGCATAATGTAGTAGCTTGGAATGGTACAGGCAAATATATCAAAACCTATATGACTAAAGGAACCGAGGTTATGGTTCAAGGAAAATTAACTCATAGCAGTTATGAAGATAAGAATGGGATTACTCGCTATATTACTGAAGTTGTAGCGGATCAAGTAATCATTTTAACAAAAAAAGAGAAAGAAGCGTAGGAATTAAATCTTTAGCTGCTGAAGCCTGCACTTATTGTGTGGGCTTTTTCAGTTATAAACTCTTGCTGCGAAAAATATCTAAATCTTATAAGATAATTTCAAATCGGTTGCCTAAAAAACCCTAATTCATCACGAAACCTTCTACCTGTAACCAATTCTATTAATCAACATAAGTTTTAAGGTTGCTAGTACATTATTTTTTGATTTCAATTTGGCCAAATAAACGCCATTAGGAGATTCTTCAGCATTCCAAATGATTGAAGTTTCTCCAACAGGTATCTTTTCTGAGAATACCCTTTGTCCCTGCATATTTAATATTTCGATATTCATAGAATCGTTTGGGAATTTTAAGGAAAATGTTGTTTTAGAATCAAAGGGATTTGGGTAATTACTAAAATACGGTGTTGTTAGTGTTATGTCAGTAAGACCCGTGTTTGAATTCATATCAAGTTTTAGTGCAACAGGTCTATGGTCTGATATATTTTCATCATATTCCCACCAACCACCTGTTAAATATTCGTCTATTTTAATGGTGGAAATAACAGAACTGTTATTCTCAAAATCATCAAATAGTTCATTTGATATAAGAATATGATCAAGGTGTGAAGGCCAAGTTGGATACGACCACTCAGAATTATCTCCAGTCGCAATTTCATAATCAGTAAATAAATAATTCTCAACATCATCAATAATCAGTTGAAATACATTATTTTGTGGACTATCAGATAATATATCATTTAGATCACCTAATACTATTACGTTTTCATTTGGAAAATGTATATCTATATATTCTTTCAATAAATTACTTGCATAGTATCTCCTTGTTTCCTCGTCATCCGGATTTGTGAGATCAAGAATTTCATCACCACAACACTTAAAATGATTGTTTATTACTATAATTCTTTCATTCTCATAATTTAAATCCATTACCATTGGTGATCTTGGAAATGGACTCCAATATTGTGAAGTAGTATAAATTTCATAAATATCATTAATTTGAATGATATCAGGTTTGTATATGTATGCTAAACCGGCAAACCAAGCAGATTCTAAATATCCATCATATGATATCATATTTTCCATCATTTGCTCAAATTCGGTTACATCATCTACCTCTTGTATTGCTATTAAATCAACATCCAAAGCCTCAATTATGTCAATTACGTGATCAACGGTAACCTGCCCATTTTTCGGAAACCATTCAATATTCCATGACATTACCTCGAATGTAGTATCTGTTCCAAATGTTAGGTCTTCAATAGTCTGACCAGAGGTTGAGAGACCAACCAGTAGTAGGTATATTATAATTCGTATCGTTTTCATTTAACTTATTAAAATTATTTTTCCTGTTAGGGGTTAACGGTGGCAATATGAAAAGTTTTTACAATACCTTTCTTTTTTATAGATTCTTTTTTTCT
>QMPG01000470.1 GCA_003648455.1 Bacteroidota bacterium | reverse complement strand
GATTTTAATTTTTTATTGTAATTTGATTTGTTTTGCATAATTATATTTGGATTATATTTTAAATTTTTTCAATCCCCCTAACCCCCTTCTCCAAGGGGGAATTCCATACATATATTAAATGTTTTAAATATTAAACCTGTGCCATATGCGTTTTTTATAAATTATATAGAACGCTGATAACGCTGATTATTTATGATTTATTTGAATTTGAAAAAACTTTCCTTTTAAATTCGGGTTTTTCTCCAAAATTCAATAATAAACCGACTTCAATATTAGTTGCTTTTAAATAATTAATTAGCTGATATTCATGTTCTTTACAAAGACCTTCGGCAGCTTTTAATTCAATAATTACGCAATTATTTACGAATACATCTGCAAAATATTGCCCAACTTTTTGTTCATCATAAAAGACTTCAATAGACTGTTGTTGTATACAATTAAGACCTGATTTTTTTAATTCTAATACAAGAGCGTTTTCATAAACTTTTTCAAGGAAACCATATCCTAATTTATTATACACTGAATAAAATGATTTAATTATTTTACCGGTAATTTCAGAGTGCTTGTAATTTTCTTCTTTATTCATTTCATATTTATTTAAATTTTTAATCTGCGCTAATCTTATTAAATCTGCGTCATCTGCGTTCTATTGTGTCTTTTCATGAAAATAACCATCCCAATTAATAAGTTAAATATTCCGATTATAATACTCACTTTTATTATTCCCAAAAGAGGAATTAAGTAAGTTGTTACAATTAAAGCTCCAATTGCAGAGCCTAGCAAATCGGCACTATATATTTTTGCAGTTACGCTTGCTGTGTTTCCCATTTGTATTTTTGATGCAAGTGAGAATTCTATTCCAACTAAAATTGAAATAATTAGAGTTAATATGCCAAAAGTTGCGTGAGTGAATACAGGAATTAATGTATTTGATTTCATCATTAATAAAATAATTGGTAACAGTAATGAATAAATTCCTATTGTGAATAAAATTTTTGAATAATTTTTAATTGTTGCTTTTTGTAAAAATTTATGAGTGTAAAAAGCTCCAATAGCGAGCCCTATCATAAAAATAGTGATGATAATACCTGTCATCTGAAAAATATATCCGTAGATAATTTGAAACGAGATTAATAATATTATTTCAACAGATGAACCGGCAAATCCTGCCGAGAATAAACCGAGATTTATAATGTTTAAGTTGGCAACAATTAGAATTAGAAATAACAAAATAATTATAGCAAACAAGTTCAGGTCTGATTTGAAGTAACTTAACCAATATAACAATTGATTGTAATAAGAAACAGGTGTAAAATCTTTATTTATTTTTGCATTTTTATTTAAGTTTTTTAAAACATAATCACTTCTTTGTTTCAACAGATTGTCATCAATATAATATTGATTTACATATTCGTTATTTATGCCTTTTTTTTCGATTAATTCGGCTATGTCAAGACTTAATTTTTTGTCGGAAGCAATAAAATAATTTTTACCTCCCGGGATAATAATTATATTTTTAAATGAATGTTTTAATGTATTGTATAATACGGAATTAATTTGTCGGGCTTCGTCGCTAATGTAATTTGCCGTTGATGATAAATTTATTGATATAACAGCATTCTTATTTAATGTGGTTTTCAATTCTGTAAAAAATTCCGCAGTATAATATCTGTTTATTTGAGCAGTAGTAGGGTCCGGCAGATTAATTAATACTACATCATATTTTTTTGAAGTTTTTTTAATGTATAAACGAGCATCTTTATTAATAATATTTACTTTTTTATTTTTTAATGAGTTGTCATATTTTTTACCAATTTTAGTAATCCAGTTGTTTATTTCGACATAATCGATTTGTTTTATATTGTATTTTAAAATTTCGTTAATAACACCTGAAATCCCACCAGAAATGAGCAAAATGTTTTTTGGATTATTGTGTTGAATCATTGCATAATGTACTGCCTCTTCATTTGCCGTAATATCGTTTGTCGAAAAAAGTAGTACATTATTTTCATAAAAATTTTTTTGTTCACCTTGTGTCGTAATTGCTAAATTTCCATAAGGAGTATCTTTCTGAAAAATTAATTTTTGATTAATATATTGATGCGATTTAGTGAGATAATCTAAATTAAATTTGATACTTATTACAATAAAAAAAATTGATAGAATTATTATTACATATTTGGTGAGTTTTATTTTATATTTTGATGATAGTAAAAAAGCAGCTATGAAATTAATAATTATTATTAATAATAGACTTGTGAAAGTTTTAAAATAAAAAATTAAAAAAAGATTAAAAATTAAACCACCAATAATGCTTCCTAAGGATTCGAGAGAATAAATTTTACTGATAAAGTTTGTATTGTATTTGCTTGAAATAAAATAAGTTAATAAAGTAAACGAAAAACCTGATATTAAACAAAATGGCAACAAAAATAAAAAAGAGGTATAAAGAATTTGAATAATACCAATCATGCTGCCAACAGTAAAAATAATATTTCTTAAAAAGTAAATGCTGAAAATTGTTATAAATGGAGTTATCCCTAATAAAATTTCTAAAATGATGATGAGACTTGCTTGGTTTTTTACTTTATTGATATTTTTCCCGAGAAATGCACCAAGACCGGTTATCAGCATCCAGTTGGCTAATATTATTCCAATAACCAATTCGTTTCCATAGTAAAACGACATGAATTCCCGTAAAAAAATTATTTGAGTAAGGATGCTTGTAATACCCAATACAATTACAGAAAATCGTAATTTTTTGTCAATTGATTTAATTGTTGTTGTATCAGACTTAATATTTTCTTCTTGAAATTTCGTTATTTTTGAACTTGAGATTTTCCTTTTTTGTTTTTTAAAGATGTTTTGAAAATATTTTAAATGCCACGATAAATGAAATATTGCAATAATTGACATTGAGATTCCAAAATTCACATGCCAAATTAATATTTTGTCTAATAACGGAAAGTCTAATTTGTAGTTAATCTGTATTACTAAAATAATTCCCAGTGTTGCAGAAACAAGAAAAGTAATTAATAATAGGGAATTCCATATTTTTTTATGTGTAGATTTTTTTATTATGCTTATTCTCGATAAAAAAAACGAAATTATATAAGCAATAAAAACAATAATACTAATAGTAAATAAATAATATGAAGAGTTCATAATTTTACGATTTCATATTTTTACACCCTCACAATCTCACAATTATGGAATCATTTCTTCTCATGAAAAACAATAGCTTCATAAATATAAATATCGGCATTTTTCCAACCATCCCATCCAATTCCGGCTTTATCGCGAGCACAATGTCCTAGAAATTCCTCTTTAGTCCAGTTTGTTTCGTTAGCTACTTGAGGCAAAAATGTGCCCGAAGCATAACCTTTTTTGATATAAATTCCATCT
>QMPG01000469.1 GCA_003648455.1 Bacteroidota bacterium | reverse complement strand
TTTAAGATTAAACGGAAATATTTACTCAGAAGACGGAACTTCTCCGTTTGTTTCTGCTGCTGGCTCTTATAGTATAACAATAATTAATACTGTATCTTCTCTTGTTGATAGTACAGTACAACAGCTAGCAGAACTTCAATATACTGCATATCAAAACGCAGTTTGGGTTGATCCCGAAAGCGGTTTTATTGGTACTGGATATCCAACAGGAACTAGAGAATATCCTGTAAATAATTTAATTGATGCTGTAAGCATTGGAGAGGAAGTAGGTTTAAAGGTTTTACAGTTACTTGGAAACTTTACTTTTGATAGTTCTATTAATGTAGAAAAATATACAATAATTGGTTCTACTGCAACACAAATTAGTGTTGTAATTGAAGAATCTGCTTTAACGCAATATACTATTTTCGATCAACTTACTATTTCAGGTGTTTTAGATGGAAGTTCTACTTTAAGAAATTGTATAGTAAATCAACTATCTTATGTAAATGGACAAATGCATCATTGTATGTTAAATGATACTATTACTCTCGGTGGAAATGCAATTGCTCATATTCACGGATGCTATTCTGGCGTTCCCGGAACTGGAACCCCTACGATTGATATGGGTGGTTCTGGAAATAGTTTAGCTTTGAGAGATTATAATGGTGGAATTAAAATAATAAATAAATCAGGCCCAGATGCAATAAGTATTGATTTAGCTTCAGGACAAATAAAGTTTGCTGCCGATGTAACTAATGGCGAAATTGTTTGTCGCGGAGTTGGAATGATTACAGAAGATTTCTCTTCTGGAGCTAATATTATAAATCAACTTGTAAACACAGAAACTATTACAGATGCCGTATGGGACGAACAAATTTCAGAACACTTATTACTTGGATCAACTGGATTGGCTACAGCTAATACTCAATTTTATGAAACAGTCGTTATTGATGTAGTAAACGGAGAAGCAGGAACAACATATCCTATAGGAACTATAAATAAACCTGTAAATAATTTAGCGGATGCTAAAACAATTGCTAATACATATGGTATTATAAAACTTACTGTGAATAGTGGTCTTACTATAGCATCTGGTGAAGACATAAGTGGATATATTATCACATCAGATAATCATTCTTTATTGACGTTAGATTCAGGCTCTATCACTCAGTTTACATTTTTCTCAGAAATAGCATTACGAGGATATACTAATGGTTATACTGTAATAGATAATTGTAGTGTTAGTCGTGGACCTCTTTATGGTTTTTATGGTGTTATGGATAGAGTAATATTTAATGACAACATTTCCATTTCAAGCGACTCTGATAATAATGCAATCTTTTTAGATTGTTATACTGGTAATGTATCAACTCCACCTGTAGTTGATTGTAATGGTGATGGAGCTAAAATATCCTTTAGAGGATTAACTGGAGCTGCTTTATTTATAAATAAAACAGGAAATACTCAACCTATCTTTTTAGATATAAGATCAGGAAGAATAGGTTTTGATTCAACTGTAACAGCAGGAAATATAACCATAAGAGGTATTGGTTATATTTATCAAGATGATTCAACAAACGTTGTTTTTGATACAGATGGATTTATAAGTAGAAGTAATATATCGAGAGCCGTTTGGAGTGAACATGTAGATACTTATGATGAAATAGATTCAATGGGAAGATTACTTAATGATACTGCCTATACAGATAAATGGATTTATGTTGATACAGAATTAGCTATAAATGGAGACGGAAGAAGTCATAGCCCATTTAATAATTTTCCTGATGCTGTTGATTTTGCAGAAACAGTTGGTTGGCGTAAAATTATGTTACTGTCAGACGCTGTAATTAATAAAAAACTCAAAAACTTTGTTATCGAAGGAATTGGTAATTTACCGACTATTGATCTAAATGGACAGGATGTAGATAAATCAGAGTTCTTAAAAGTAAAATTAACAGGAACCCAAGTTGGAACAATTACAGCAAGAGAAGTTATATTACTTAATTTAATTGGAGTTAATGGTGTATATAAAGATAGTGGTATAATAGGAAATATTATATTAGCAGATGATGCAGTAGTTACTATTGCAGCTTCTTCTAATATTGTTACTTCAACCGCTTCTGCTCCTAATATTATTAATATGGGTAATGGAATTACCGGGTCTGTATTAAGTCTAAGAAAATATAGTGGTGGTATTGAATTAATAAATGTTAATAATATAAACAGAATAGCTACTTGCGAATTTTCAGGTGGTCGAATTATATTAAATGGAAGTAATACTAATGGAATTATTAACATAGCTGGACTTCCTGATACAGCAGTTTTTGATTCAAGTGCTGGAAGTGTTGTTAGTGTAGAAGGAAACTTCCCAGGATCACAGACTATTACTGATACTGTATGGAACGCCGATTTAAATAATTATTTATCTGCAAACTCAACAGCCTCTGCTATAAAAAATCTTCAAATTTTAATAGAAGAAACAAGAGAATCTCATACAGGTACAGGAAATATGTATTATGTTGATCCTTTCAATGGAGCTTCTTTTGCTTCTGGTGCTGATGGAAGTTTTGACAGCCCTCTTGCTTCTATTCAAGATTGTCATGATAATTTAATCGAAGATAATCATCATGACATAATAACTATAATCGCTGGTAATCCAAATGGAATAACAGAAATAGACGAACAAGTTACATTAACAAAAAACTATATGTTTATAAGAGGTCCGGGAAGAGATATTTTTTGGAAAAGTTCTTCTAATGGTGATGTAATTACTGTAAATGGTGATGGGATAGAACTAAAATCATTTCAGATGGAAACTCACACTACTGGAGTTGGAGATGCTATAAAGATTTCTGGTGCTCACTTCACCAGAATTGAAAACTTATGGATTGGACGAACACAAGGACATGGAATTAGTATTAATAACAGTTCTACTATTTTAATTCTAAAGAGTTCTTTACAGAACTGTGGAACTTCAGGAGCAGGACATGGAATTAGTATAGATCCATCTGGAGGAGAAACGCAAGGAGTTTTAATTGAAAATACTTATTTCTCTGACATTCAAGGAAGTGGAGTAATAATAAAATCAGCAAGTGTTGTACATGTTATTATACAAAATAATAAATTTCATCATTGCGAAGAATATGGTATAAATATAAAAGCAGATACTCTAAACACTTTTGTTACTTTAAATGTTTTAGGAGGAAATACTTTAGGGGACATTGAAGATAATGGAACTGGAACAATTAGTATAAATAACGAACAGTGGAGCACTGTGGATGCTATTTGGGATGAACCTGTTGATGATCACCAAATTTCTGGAAGCTTTGGACACTGGGTTAAAAAGAAACTTCTCACTCTTGCAAATTTTATTGCTCTTAAATAATCATAGGGTAGAGAAAAATATTGCTCTCCAAACCAACAGGCAA
>QMPG01000468.1 GCA_003648455.1 Bacteroidota bacterium | reverse complement strand
TTTATAAATCAAACTATGAATGATTTAAACTTACGTCTTTAAATTACCCAAACCTGGCAGGTTTTGGTATAGCCGTTGCACGGTTCGTTTAACTAAAATGAAATATGTATTGACAGTTTTTTATTAATCAGCATATCCGTGCCACGGCAGGGAAAAGCTGGTCGTTCAAACAGTTTATGATTTTTAACGCTTCATTTCATTCGAAAATTTACGAAATGAATTTAAGGTCGGTAGCTTCGCTAAACAACATCAATTTTTTTATTAACCACAGCAACTACTTTAGGAACTTTGAACTTTATTAACCCCAAAAATTATAAATTTTTCGGGTTAATAACCTTGCACTGGTCATTCCGATCCGAAAAGTCATATTTTTAAATTGTTGAAACCTACCATTTTTTTTTGTGAGATTGGTTTTTTATTTTGTCATGCTGTCCGTCAGCTGGCGGATCAGCATCTGTCATTTCGACGTAAGGAGAAATCCCCAGTTATAAAAAGGGGATTCCTCAGTCATGCTTCCTTCGGAATGAACGAATAGTTTTATAGCCGCTTAGTTGCTTTCCCTAGCTTTAATCTAATCTAAGTAAAATTTTTACAAAAAAAAAGCGAGCCAAAAGGCTCGCTTTTTAAAATTATATTATTTATTACTATTGAACAACAACTTTTCTGATTGCAACATCAGTTCCGTTATTAACTTTAATGTAATAAATACCTTTAGCAAATTGAGAAATATCAATGTTTTCAACTGAATTTGTAACATTGTTAATTTCTTTTCTGTAAACGTGTTGTCCTTGAATATTTACTAATTCAACAACAATGTTTTCAGAATTATTGCTTTTTATAGAAATTGTGAATATACCGGTATTTGGATTTGGATAAACTTCAATTCTTTCAACAAGACTTAACTCATTAACACCTACAGTATCAGTATTATCATCATAAACGTCGTTTAAGATGTTATCACCTTCAAGTACAGTATAAGTTCTGTTAGGTCCGCCATTAGGGAATTCAGAAGTAGCCCAATCGCCATTGATACGATATTTATATTCAATTGTTTCACCGATAACAAGATCGTTGTATGTAATTGTGTAAATACCATCAGCATCAGCATCAGTCATATGATCAGAACCTGCCCAACCATTAATTGTACCGGCAACATCCATAAAGTCATTTGTAGCATCAAACTCGCCACGTTTCACTGCATAAGTCATGTCAACATTAAATACAACGTTTGCACGAGGTACATCTTTTGTTGTTAAATGAATTGTGAAATCAACAACTTGTGGTTTTGGCCATGTAGATACTATTACATAGTATGTACCAGCTTCTAATCGTTTGTTGCTAAATGGATGAGATTTTGTATCATAGTATGCAAATGCTGCACATGTAGCATTTGATTCTGTAGCTGCACCAAATAAATCAGTTGGTTTAGTTACAATGTGCATTCCGGCATAATCATTATCAATTGAACCACTTAATAAAACAGCTTGGTCAATTGTAAATGTGTAAACAAAATCGTTACCGCCTAAATAATGAGCATTACATAAATCAGGATCGTCATCATAGAAATCACCTGTTAATGCTGTTGAACCTGTAAATGTTGTATCACCAAACATTGGTAATGTAACTTCTTTTGCAGTTTCACAAATAGCACCTTCTTCTTCATTTACAGTTAATGAGAAGTCGAATGGTCCGCTTCCGCCCCATTCTTCTGTCCAGTTTATGTAATAAGTATGACCTGCTTCACCAAAGAAATCAGCAGCTGATGCTGCATCGAAATCAGCATTTACTTCATGAGAAGTACCACGTACGTCATCATTATCAGAAATCATTGTTCCGCCACATGCGTCATATACTTTAAGATAAGTATCTTCTGATGTGTTTGCTAATACAGATACAACACAGTTTTTCTCCGGTGTGAATTTATACCATGATGGTGCATAAGGTGCATTGTTTGTTCCAACAACTGCCTCAAGAGCTCCTTCACAGTTAACTCCGTAACCAACTAACTCAACAGTATCAATAAGATTTGCATTTTTAGCATCAGCGTGTTTAATAACAAGTTGTGCAGTTTTCTTACCTATTGTTGTAGGATTGAAAGTAATGTCAAAACTCATTACACTTGCATCATAAGATTCTTCTCCAAATGTTAAGTCTTCTGGTATAGTAAATAAACTTGCATCTGTACCAATAACAGTAACATCTTCAATTGTTATGTAACTTATACCTTCGTTATTGATTTTAAATGATTGTTTAACAGCAACATCAGTGTTTGTTGCACCAAACTCAACAGGATCTGCACTTACTGCAAATACAGGTGTTACAGGGAATTCAATAATACTAACATCATCAATAAACTCATATAAATAAAGACCGGATGTTCTTTCAGCATAGAATCTTACCCAAACACTTTCTCCTTTATATTGACTAAGTTGAACAGTGTTTTTAGCAAAAGTTCCTCCTTCATCAAGTACAGGAATGTCTTTAATTTCATAACGATCCCATTCTTCCATTGGTAATGTGTTATCTGTTGAAACACCAACATAAATATCATCATAATTACCAAAGTAATTAGCGTTATAGAATTCAATTGCAGGGAATTTTACATCGTCACCTGTTAAGTCAATTTCAGGTGTTTCGAATGAGCCAATTCCATACTCTAAACAAGCAGAAATTTCACCTGAGTGAGCTTCTGTAGAACTCCACCATTGAGACCATTCATAACCACTACCTACGTAAGGATCATATTCTTGATGATGCCATCCTGCTGGAGGGAATGCTGGTAAGTCGTCGCCTGTATATTCATCACCTTCTTCGTAACCTTCTTTTTCAAAGTTTTCTGATGAACCTACAGCCCAAACAGGATTAGTATAACCAGTACCAGTAATTACAGTAGTATCAATTTGATCTTCATCATAATAGTATAATACTAATGCAGTTTCAGTCTTAGCTGAGTCCGGTGTGAAAGTAATTTCTACTGTATCAGGTACATAAGAAAGTAAAGTGCTAACATTTCCTGCTGCTTCAACAAGAGAGAATACAGCATCACCAACTAACTTAACAGAATCAAATACAATAGTATCATTACCAATATTTCCAAAATATAATTTCTCACTAACAGTGTCTCCAACAAGAACTTCTTCAAAGTCATAATCTTCAGCAAAGAATTTTGAATCTTCTACTCCTGTGAAATCAGCTAAGTCACGAGGTGCGATTTTTGCTTCACCATAATGCCAAAGAGCAATACCAACAAGATTTACAACTGTATCTGGAATAGTTGTTCCGATATAATCTACATCATAGAAATTAGAACGTAATACACCTTCAGAAGTATAATCTTGAATGTCATAATTATGACCATTAGCAAAAGTTCCTGTAGAGGTAATATCTACATTATTAATCTTAATTAATTGAGA
>QMPG01000467.1 GCA_003648455.1 Bacteroidota bacterium | reverse complement strand
TGAACCAAAATCAGCTTGCCGAACTTTTTGCCACCTCTGTTCCAAATGTCAGTATGCACATATCGAACATACTGAAAGAGGGAGAGTTAGAGGAGATTTCAGTTATTAAGGATTACTTAACAACTGCTTCGGACGGTAAAGATTATAATGTTACATTTTACTCGCTCGATATGATTTTAGCAGTTGGTTTTAGGGTAAGAAGTAAGCGAGGAACGCAATTTAGGATTTGGGCAAACAAAAACCTTAAAGAGTATATGATAAAAGGTTTTGTAATGGACGATAATCGCCTAAAAAATCCAGATGGCAGACCTGATTATTTCGATGAGCTTTTAGAAAGAATAAGAGATGTTCGGGCATCGGAGAAGCGTTTTTATCAGAAAATTAAAGATTTATTTGCGTTAAGTAGCGATTATGACCAATCGGACAAAGCAACTCAAATGTTTTTTGCCGAAACTCAAAATAAATTACATTTTGCAGTTACAGGGAAAACAGCAGCCGAATTAATAGTTTCGCGAGCCAGTGCCGATAAATCTAATATGAATTTAACATCGTGGAAAGGCACAATTGTAAGAAAGCAAGATGTTTTTATTGCAAAAAACTATCTAAATGAAGACGAAATAGACACACTTAATCGTTTGGTAGTTATTTTCCTTGAAAGTGCAGAGCTTAGAGCTAAAAACCGAATGGATATTACAATGGATTTTTGGCGACAAAACGTGGATAAAATATTAGATTTTCACGATAGGAAGATACTAAATCATGCAGGTTCTATCGGTAAATTGGAAATGGAAAAGATAGTTAAGGAAATCTATACCGATTTTGATAAAAAACGAAAGGAATATAATGCCATACAAGCCGATAATGAAGATATAAAAGAATTAAAACAACTTGAAGAAAACATAAAAAGGAAGGATAATAAATAGCCTACGCAAAAGCCATACACATTTCGAAGAAAAATCGAAAAGAGTATGGCTTGCCAACGCTTTTTTTGCCTTTCTAAAAAAACTAATTTTAAAATACCGCAGAGCAAGAATTGAAACTAACTTTTTAATACTGCTTTTAACATGCGGTATAGCAATTTGATAGTGTCAAACCCAGATGCACAACACAATATAAAAAACATTCGCTATTCATCATTCATACAAAGTGTGTGCGTTATTGTTACTCCGCGTGAATCTCACCGATTCACACTATTAGGATAAATTTAGTTGCAAATCTGCGAGATTCACGCTACTTTAGTTGTATGAAACTGATTGCTAAACCAAAACGCAAACGTTTATTATATCAGCCGTTAGCAATTACTCTTAGGGGAGGAATGCAGAAGTAAAAAACCCACCGCACCAATAGCATATTTGCAATTCGCACGAAAAACCCACCCACAAAACCCCAAATTCCAAAAAAGCTATTTTGGCTTTCGCACAAATCGTATTTAATCAGTAAGTTCGTTTATGGAATTTTAGAATAATTTTGCCAAAATAATTTCTTAGTTACGATTATCTTTCCTAAATTCGTGGGGAGATGAAAAAAATAACTATGATAGAGCCTACTCAAAAACCGAAACTTAGTGTTACTGTTTCGGAATGCTTTGATACTCGTTTGAATCTCGATAACATAATAACGAAGGAAAGTATTTTAAGCAAGAAGTCATCTGCAATAGTCACGAATGATTGCTTAGAGAGCACGGAGGAACAGTTTAAGGGCACGGATGAATGGTTTAGAGTCACGAATGATTGGTTTGGGCTCACGAACGATTGGTTTGAGAGCACGGATGAATGGTTGAAGCTCACGAATGAATGGTTTGAGCCAACGGAGGAATGGTTTGAGGGCTCGGAGGAATGGTTTGATAGCTCGAATGAACGGTTTAAGCCAACGAATGAGCGTGTATTCTTAATCAAAACGCAGAATAACAGCATGTTATATAAATTAACTTTATTAATAAACCTTTAAAACTAAGAATTATGAAAGATTATCAAGAAGCAGAAATTAAGATGATGCAAGAAATTGTAAGCTTTTTTGACGAGAATCCTGAATTTGAGAAAAACAACGCCATTTTAAAAACACATGTCGATAAATTAAGAGGCATCCTAAAAGAAATAGGGGTTTATGCAATTAAACAAAATTACGATAACACGGGTTACACCGAAAACAAAAAGAAAGCTAAAGACGAGTTAGCACATTCAGACTTAAATATAACAGCAAGTATTTGTTCATACGCTACCGATTCGGGCAAAAACGAACTTTACAACGAGTTTAAAACGCCCATTTCGAAAGTTCTATCAATGAGCGATGCGGGTATTGTAAACTACACCAACACCATATTGCTTAAAGCCGACGAATATAAAAAAGACTTGGAGCCATACAATGTTACGGCAGACGAATTGGTGAATCTGACCAAGCAAAAAGAAGCCTATTCCGCCCTATTGCTGATTCCTGCCGAAGAGCGAAAGGAGAAAACGGTAGCGACACATAAAATTAAAGCACTGATAACAGAAGGATTGCAAATGCTAAAACGTTCTGTAGACCACGATATGGTGCATTATAAAGATACCGAGCCCGATTTATACGAAAAATACGAAGCTTTGCGCGAGATTGACGATAGCAAAACCATGCACATGTCCTTAATTGGCTATGTTGAGGATGCCGACAGCGATTGCGATGGCACAGAAGACGGATGTGCATTAGAATTTGTAAAAGTGACCGTTAAATTTAAAGCTGGCTCCGAATTAGCCGATAGCGTAAAATCTACAAGCAAAAAAGGAAACTATCAGTTCGATAAATTGCCCGAAGGCAAATGCACAGTAACATTCGAAAAGAATTATTACGATACATTGGTTATCGATAGCGAAATACACGATAATCATCTAACCCGTTTAGATGCGAAATTGAAGAAATCAGTAGAAATACAAAAATAGAATATTATGAAAACAACAATTTTATTCATCTTAGCAATAGCCTTTGCTTTTGTAAGCCAAGCTCAAATTGTAAACATTCCCGATGCTAATTTTAAGAATGCATTGATTAATCATAATCCTGTAATCGATTTAAATACAGATGGAGAAATACAAGTTTCCGAAGCGGAGGCTTTTAATAGTGGTATAAATGTTATAGGGCAAGGAATTGTTGATATGACAGGTATTGAAGCTTTTATAAATATTCAAACTTTAACTTGTATGGATAATAGTATTGAAATTGGAGAAGAACATTTTATTGAAATTCTAGTCCGAGTAAAACCTGAAATATCAGAGATCATAGCCAACGGTTGTTTTGATACCGTAGAATATTATGTTTCTACTACTGCATTCGCGACAAGTCCTATTGGTACAGAAGTGGAAAGCAATTATAACCAATGTACAGACATGACAATTGCGCCGGATATTGTGGAAGCGGTCGACATGGGAGCAAGTATAATTTCGAGTTTAGAAGACTTT
>QMPG01000466.1 GCA_003648455.1 Bacteroidota bacterium | reverse complement strand
GAAAAAGCAGTTGTTGTAATTGAAAATAAAATTCACAGTAAAGAAAGTTTTAATCAATTAAATGATTACTTCAAAAAAAGTAAGGATGTATATGGTGACAAAGAAATCACATATGTTTATTTAACAATTGATGGTGATGCTCCAAGTAACGATAACTATATACCTATTTCTTATGAATACATAGAACAAATTTGATCGGAGATAATGTATGTTATAATGAACGGTTAAATCCTTCTACAAAATTATACATAGATGATTATTTACATCTATTAAAAAATGAAATTATGGGAAATGGTGAAATAAATGAATTAGCTCGAAAAATATACAAAAATCACAAAAGTATATTAGATGTACTTTTTGACTATAAACAAGATAGCATTTCTTTAGTTAGAACATTCTTTGAAAAGAAAATTGAAGAACAAGGTTGGATACTAGGGACAAAAGGTAGGGGATTTATAAGGTTTTTAACTAAACCTTTAGATGATATAATCCCAAAAAGAAAAGCAGAGGGTTGGAGAAACAATGAATCATTCCTTTTTGAAATCAATTATGTTTTGAAACAAAAAACAAAATTAGTGTTTTATTGGACTATTTCTCCTGGTGATGAAGAAGCTAGGGAAAAATTAAGACCTATTTTAGATGATACATCGGAAAACCATATTGACCATAATTCAAAATGGCATACTTACCACAATAAAGTGAGAAATTTCAAAGTTGAAGATTGGGCATTGAAAGACCCACAGGAAATAATCAAATTTATAGATGATTTGTTTGAGAAAGAAATAAAACCTAATGTTTTGTTGGTAGAAAAAAAAATACTACTACATAAAGAGGAACTAATAAAAATAAAAAATACGGAATTATAGATAAATGGCAAATTTAAAAGGAATATTAGATAGCATCCGAAAAATAATGTGGACTGACACAGGGCTAAACGGAGATGCTCAAAGAATAGAACAATTGGGTTGGATGCTTTTCTTCAAAATCTTTTCTGATAAGGATAAGGAACTTGAAATATTAAGCGATGATTATGTAAGCCCAATACCCGATGAATTGCATTGGGATGCTTGGGCTGGTGATGATGAAGGAATTACGGGCGACGAGTTACAAGATTTTGTTGACAATAAATTGTTTAAGCAATTGAAAGACATACAACTTGTGCCATCGGAAAATGTAAAATACAAACGAGCCTTAATTATCCGTGAAGTTTTTGAAGGCAACAACAACTATATGAAAAGCGGAACAAATATCCGTAAAGTACTGAATAAACTTAACGAAATTGATTTTAACACCACTAAAGACAAACACGCTTTTGGCGAATTGTACGAAACCATTTTAAAAGAACTACAATCAGCAGGTAAATCGGGCGAGTTTTATACTCCAAGAGCTATTACCGCATTTATTACCGAAATGATAAATCCTCAATTGGACGAAAAAATACTTGACCCTGCTTGTGGAACCGGTGGATATTTGACAGCAGCAATTGAGCATCTTAAAAAACAAGCCAATAGCGTAGAAGAACGACAAAGCATTGCTAAAAACATAATTGGTTGGGAATACAAACCTTTACCGTATTTGTTGGCTACAACCAATTTGATATTGCACGATATGGAAGTACCAAACATTACATTCCGTGATAGTTTAGACCAACCATTGAGCAGTTACACCGAAAAAAACAGAGTTAATGCAATTTTGGCAAATCCTCCATTTGGTGGTATTGTTGCCAATAATAATGAAAATAATTTTCCGCAAAATTTTAGAACAAAAGAGAGTGCAGACCTCTTTTTAATTCTGATGATACACTTGCTTAAACAAGGCGGACGAGCAGGAATTGTTTTGCCCGATGGCTCACTTACAGGCGATGGTGTAAAGCAAAGAGTAAGGCAGAAACTATTAGAAGATTGTAATTTACATACGATTATCCGTTTGCCAAATTCTGTTTTTAAACCTTATGCGACCGTAGCAACCAATCTTTTGTTTTTTACCAAAGGCGAACCAACCAAAGAAGTTTGGTATTACGAACATCAACTACCAAAAGATTACAAGTCGTACAGTATGACAAAGCCTCTACAATTAAAGGAACTTGAACCTATTAAAAATTGGTGGTACGATAGAAAAGAAAGTGATGTTTGTTGGAAAGTAGATTTACAAACAATCATTGACCGCAATTATGATTTAGATATTAATAATCCCAACAAAAAAGAAGTTGTAATTGAACACAATAGTGCTGAATTGATGGAAATGTTAGATGCATCTTTCGACAAAAGCCACAATTTATTAACTCAAATAAGGGAAGCTGTTAAATGAGTTGGGAAAAGAAAAAATTAGGCGATTTGTGTTCAATCACAAAAGGAAAGATTGGAATTAGTAAAGCGATTTCAGGCGAATATCCTTTGGTAGTTACAAGTGAGGCGAGAAAATCACATAATGAATTTCATTTTGAAGGTGCGGCAGTTATTATTCCATTGGTTTCTTCAACAGGACACGGACACAGAAGTTTAAAAAGAATACATTATCAAACTGGCAAATTTGCAGTTGGTAGTATTTTATGTGCTGTAATTCCAAATGACGACAGAATTTTGAATGCAGAATTTTTATATCGTTTTCTTGATTTAAACAGAGAAAAAGAACTGGTTAGCCGAATGAGAGGAATGGCAAATGTAACTTTGCCAATGAAAGAAATTGCAAATATTGAAGTTCCGTTACCTCCTTTGGAGGAACAAATAAAATTTGTTGTGGAATACAAAGAATTGGAAACTGCAAACAATACTTTATCTGATGAAATTACTAATCAACTGGATTTAGTAAGACAACTCCGTCAGTCCTTTTTACGAGAAGCAATGCAAGGCAAATTGGTAGAGCAATCCCGAAAGCATTCGGGACCAAATGACGAACCTGCAACAAAACTCCTTGCCAAAATAAAAGCCGAAAAAGAGCAATTGATTAAGGAGAAGAAAATAAAGAAACAAAAAACCTTACCTCCAATTTCAGAAGATGAAATCCCATTTGAAATTCCTGAAAATTGGGTTTGGTGTCGTTTGGGGGAGACGGTAAATATTAAATCAGGAAAAAGGATACACGCATCAGATTACCGAAAAGAAGGGATACCCTTTTTAAGGTCAGGTGAAATTGGAACATTGGGCAGAGGTGAAGAAATAAGAAATCAACTCTTTATTAGTAATGAAAAGTATTTTGATGTAAAGAATAAATTTGGTATTCCCAAGCAAGGTGATATTTTAATTGCTTGTATCGGAGGTTCAATTGGCAATACTTGGGTGGTTGATACTAGACAGTTTTATTATAAAGATGGCAATTTGGTCTTAATAGAAACAATACCTCAAATAGATACTACATTTTTATTGAGTTATCTTAAAAGTCCATTTTTTTGGAAAAATACAATTCTAAATGCTACTGACTCATCATATAATGCT
>QMPG01000465.1 GCA_003648455.1 Bacteroidota bacterium | reverse complement strand
TGGCTTGGCGGCATGGGTATTATTGTTTTATCAATAGCAATACTTCCAATATTGGGAGTAGGAGGGATGCAGTTGTTTATTGCTGAAACATCACCCGGTACAAAACCTGAAAAATTACATCCCAGAATTAAGGAAACTGCTCAAAGATTATGGGGCATTTATGTTTTGTTAACATTTTTTGAAACAGGATTTTTAATGTTAGGACATATGAATCTTTTTGATGCTTTATGCCATTCTTTCGGTACTATTGCAACAGGCGGATTTTCTACTCAAAATAGCAGCATCGCTAATTATTCATCATATATTCAATATGTTATTATATTTTTTATGTTCCTTTCAGGTACAAATTTTACTTTACATTATTTTTCTCTTCATGGAAAATTTAAAAAAGTTTTTAAAAATGAAGAATATAAATGGTATGCGTTTATACTTTTTAGCTTAAGTATTATTATTACTTTTATATTGTTTTTTTCCAGAGATATTACTTTTGAAAAGGCTTTTAGAGATTCTCTTTTTCAGGTTGTAAGTATTGGCACTTGTACGGGTTTTGCCACAACCGATTATATGCATTGGCCTGTAATTGGTTATAGTTTAATATTTTTCTTAATGTTTTCAGGCGGGTCTGTTGGCTCAACATCCGGTGGTATTAAAATTATGCGTCATGTATTACTTTTTAAAAACATTAAATTACAAATAAAAAAAATTATACATCCTACTGCTGTTATTCCTCTCCGTCTTAATGACAAACCTGTTTCTAAGGATATTGTAACCAATGTTATAGCTTTTTTCATTGTCTATTTTATTACTTTTATTATTGGAAGTATAATCTTAATATCTTCAGGCTTAGATTTAGATTCTGCTATGGGTGGTGTTGCTTCATGTCTTGGTGGTATTGGTCCCGGACTCGGTTCTGTTGGCCCTGTCAGCAATTATGCCGAAATTAGCATTATTAGCAAATGGACTTTGTCTGTTATTATGCTCCTCGGCAGATTAGAACTGTTTTCTGTTATTATACTCTTTTCCCGCAGCTTTTGGAGAAAATAAAATTTTTGTAAAAGATTTGATTGATTTACAGGGAAAAAATATTTGTTTGTGAGTAATCATTTGAAAAATAAAAAACCGAAGATTCTATCACTATGGAGTTTTTATATATTAAGTTTTATGCCCCGTATTTAAGTCAAATAAACTTTGTTGTTTTGGGCTTATCTGCCTGCTAATATGAGTAAACTTTAAAGGTTTTTTATTTATTGTAACTACATCTTTTTGATTTTTTAAAAAATTCGTTACTTTTCTAGGGTTCCAATCAATTTTTAATATTTCGACTATTTTTTTTGAAGTATAAATACCTTTCTTCAATAAATCTAATATTTTACTTTCAATTTCATAATAATTAGACTTTTGTTCACTTACTATGCTGGTAACCTCTTCATCAATAGACATATATTCGATGATATTACCGGTAATATCAACAGGTTTTGCTCCTTTTTGAATGAGTAAAATATTAGCATTTTTTTCGTTAATATCAGGTTTTCTAACATAAATAATTCTTTTTTTGCGAAGACCATCAATAACTCCTGACCAAGTTCCACCCTTAGAACTTGATTCTGCAACATATATTTCTTTCGCTAATCCGTATATGATTGGATTTCTCGCCATTGCTAATTGGACACTCCAGACAGCTTTCGGATGAAATGTGCTTAATACTAAAACATCACCTTCTATTATTTGTTTGTAATATTTTTTAAATCCTGATTTAAAGGTTGTAATGCCTTGCGGCAAAACAATTATACTATGACCTTTATATTTCAAGGCAGAAACAAGAGCTTGTTTATCAACTCCTTTGGCAAATCCACTTACAACTACTTTATAATTTTCAGAAGCTTTTTTTGCAATATTGTCAGTAAATAAAAGTGAAAATTCATTTGCTTTTCGTGAACCAACAATTGCGATAGTATCTTCTTTAAGAATTTGTAAGTTTCCTTTTGTGTATAGGATAGGTGGTGCATAAGATTTACCAAGATTCTTTTTTAATAGAGATGAATATTCCGGCGAAGTAATTGGCAATATCTTATAGCCTTGTTCCCACAAACTTTCCACAAGAAAAGAATTATTTGGAAGGTCTTCAATGCCAGACTTAATGATAGAAATATCATTATCCGACAGATTAAATTTGTTCTTCCAATCTTCTTCTGTCAGATTAAAAAAATCAATAATTGTTTTATTTTGCTCAAATAAGCGAACAATTATTTCATTTTTTATACTTGTTTTAATTTTTGGCAAGTGTGCCAATGTAATCCAATATGCTAATTCATTATTCATAAAACATCTTTTTATATATCTCCACCAACTGTTCTTGCAATTACTAATGGTGCAATTTTTTCTACCCCATATTTAGTTAATAAACTTCCTATCTCCTTTATCGTTGCACCGCTGTCAAAAATATCATCAAACAAGATTACAGATTTTCCTGCTATTTCATCCAGATTTTTATATTCAAATTTTCCGGATACATTATCTCTTTTAAGATAACCGTTTTGAAAAATTTTTTGTGGCTTTGTTTCTGATATTTTTACTAAATTATGTGATATTGGGATTTTAAAAACTTTTGATAATTTTTCTGCAAAATTTTTTACCAAATCTCCTGATTCTGTTGGTGGCACATAAATAATATAATCAAATTTTTCATTTCCATAATGTTTCCTAAATGCTTTTAAAGTCAATCTTAGAAGAAAATCCGGAAAATCGCCACCATTTTCATATTTGCTTCTATGTATTGCAGCACCTACACTTGAAACCCCATAATAACTTGCTGCAATACCATTTACAATTTTTGAGTTTTTACTTTCTACTTCTAAAACAGGAAAGAAAGTTTCTCTAAATTCTTTTAGCTTTTCCAAATATTTGTCTTTTATGGAAACGGTATATTTGGATAGATTAGTATTATCACAATTTAAATATGAATGTAGAGTATTATCCCCAAGGTAATCACATAAAAATTTCATTCGAGATGTTGTAAGGTTAACATATTCAATCATTGAGTTTAATTCTTTCAATTTTTGTTTTCTTAACTCCTCAAATGATTTTGTGTTTAATTCCGGTGCATCAAATTGATACTCATGTTTTTTACTTCTACCATATAATACTTCTTTTATAATTCCTTGCTCAATTAAATCCGCTTTAATAACTCGAACTTGTGTTTGTTTTAAGTTTGTAGCTTTCATTATTTGTCGTTCTCCAAGTGGTTCTTGTTTTAGAATATTAATAACCTTTTGATAATTTTTTAAACTTGGTCTGCCACCATCAATAAATGCCTTCGGAAGTTTATAATCTTCTTCTATTCCTTTTTCATCTTTTGTGTTATTGTAAAATAAAATGAGTTTAGCGGGTTTACCGTCCCGTCCTGCTCGCCCAATTTCTTGATAATAATGTATCGGA
>QMPG01000464.1 GCA_003648455.1 Bacteroidota bacterium | reverse complement strand
CAATTAAATTCATCGGTAACTGAGTATAATGATTAAAGATTTTATCAACTTAAAAAAATAATTTAAAAATTCGTTGCATCATTCAAATTTTGTATTAAATTCACAATAATGAATCATTGTCAAAATTATATGAGAAGTAAAGTGGGAGATTAATTATGTTAACCTATAAACAGAAATTATTAAACGAAATTACACAAATGCCTGAAGATCAATTGAATAAATTTTATCTAATTTTTCAGATGATTATGAAAGAATTAAAAATAGAAAAAGATACTGTTAATAATTGGAAGGAAGATTTCGAAAATATATCTGTATGGAAAACTGATAATTTTAATGAAACTCAAGAAGGATTTAATCAATGGAAAATAAAAGAATTTTGTTGATACCACAATTCTAATAGATTTTTTATGTAAGAAAAAGAAAGAAAAATCATTATTGTGGAAATTAAGAGAGGAGTATAATTACATAGCTATTTCGGCAATTAGTGTTTTTGAATTATTCGCAGGTGCAACCGATAAACAAAAAGAAAATGATGTTAAAGTATTGTTAAAATGGCTTGATATTATTGATCTTAATGATGAAATTGCTGAAATGTGTGGGAAAATTTTAATAAAATTAAGGAAATGCAATAAGTTGATAGAATATAGAGATTTATTTATTGGTGTTTCTGCACTTTTTTATGACTTAAAATTAGTAACTTTGAATATAAGGCACTTTGATAGAATTCCTGAATTAGAAATAATTAAAAACCCTTAAAACTTTTTTTCAATTAAAATATTAAAGAAAGCTGTATAAGTAGTTGTAATTATTGGCATAACCATTGGCTGCACCTGACGCACTTTTGTTGCCAATTTTTTCGGGCTTCTGAGTATCTTATTTCTAATATTCTTGTATTTTTTGGCAAAATATTTTTTATTGTCTCTGATTTTTGAAAACTTTGCAACTTAGTGTCTTTGCGTGGGTCCTTTTGGTAAAAGATTTTTTAATTATCTCTGTAACTTATCTAAAATCAATAAGTTACAAATACAACATTGCCTCTGATTTTTAAAAACTTTGCGACTTAGCGTCTTTGCGTGGGTCCTTTTGTTTCCGGCTTGTCCATGTTAGATATAGGATAATTATTTGATTTCTATTAACTTATTATAAAGCTGGTCGGGCACAGGTGAGCCAAAGTGTTATATTGACCAATTTATTTAGTAACGATTCCTTTATATATTAAAGAAATTATTAAAAAGATAACTAAAAAAAATAATATAATTTGACATATAAATAGGAAAAATACTTTTTGGAAAAGTAAACTAAAAATCAAAAAATTAAAAATAAAGTTTGAGGAGGATAGTAATGAAAAAAGTAGTTTTTATATTTTTATTTGTTTTTATGTTAATAGCAGTAGTATTTGCTGTTGATCCTACGATGGTTAAAGTTGGTTTATCAAATACTTCTGGTGGTGGTGGAGATGGTTCCATTAAACCTGGACAAACAGTTTATGTGCGAGCTGAAGGAAATGGTGGAAATGGAACATTACAAGCTGCCATTCATGATGATGGTGCTTCCACAAATAATAAATTATATATCTCTTATTATTCTGATTCACCCCCTTCTAGCTACTTAGCTTATGATGAACTAAACGCTTCAGGTTTTTCTGTAGATGGTGATACTTTAACATATCAATTTATTATGCCTACAAATGTTTCAGGTTCTCAATCAATACAAATATATTTTGGTTTAATTGGTCAAAGTGTTCCTCCGCCGTTCCCCCCTACAACTTACTATGGAGACCGTGCATATACTTACTCTGGAATTAACAATGCTCCTACTAATTACGATGCGTATTTAACATATACTGAAGATAGTTCAACCGAAGCACCTACCTTAGATTTACCTACTGCAAGTGCAACAATTGGTAAAAATTTTACAGTTAAATATGATCAACCTGAGACAGCGTATGAGGGTACTGTGAAAATAAGTTTTGCTCGTACTGGTGGGTCAGTAGATAATAATAGCCCGCATGTTCTTGAAGTATTATCTGAAGCAAGTGGTACAGATATATCTATTTCATTCGATGGAGCAGAACTTGATGGTGCATCTGAAGTCATATTAGATAGTGGTGGTAATGCTTTGGTCGATGATGCAGAATATACTGTTAAAATTGAATATCAGGATTTAGCTCAAAATGCTGCCGCAAGTGATCAAAATAGTGGTGTTGACTATGATGATGACGATTTAATTGAAGCTTCAGGTGGAGATTATAATAGTGGAGTTTCATTTAGCCCGGGTTCCAAAAATAATGCATACTTCCGGTTATATTTAAAGAAGACTGCAGGTGGAACAGCGGCAACTGTTGATAAGATTACTTTTGATACTACCGGTGAAACAGTCGATGCTGATATTGATACCCTAAAGATCTGGCGTTCAACAGATAACTCTTTCAGTTCTTCTACTGATACCAAGTTAGTAAATGTAACATCTAACTTTGATCCTGTAACATTTGATTTTTCACCTGATCAACAAATTGGAACAGATGGTTATTATTATTTCTTAACAATCGATGTAAATTCAGGAGCCAGTACAGTTCATAGTATCGGAGCAACAGTCAACTTAAAAACAGATATTGTAGCAAGTACTTCTATAATTGGTACTTTTCCAATAGAAGGTGGTAATCATCCATTACCGGTTATTCTTTCTTCATTTAATGCTCAAATTATTAATGATATGCCAGTATTAACCTGGATTACTCAATCAGAAACAGAGAATTCATATTGGAATGTATATAGATCGATATCACAAAATCTTGGACAAGCGGTTAAACTGAATGAAGCCATTATTCCCGGTGCAGGAACTACTTCAGAACCTAAGGAATATAATTATGTCGATGAACACGATGTAATAGTTAATAATTCATATTGGTATTGGATAGAAAGTGTGGATTATTCGGGCGGTAATGAAATTTATGGACCTGCTTGCTTAACAATTCCTCAAGCTGAAAATCCCAGCCCACCAACAGTCCCAGAAACTTATGGATTAATGCAGAATTTCCCCAATCCATTCAATCCGGATACAGATATTATTTTTAATATAGAGAAAACAACTTCTTCAGGAGAACTTGCCATATATAACATTAAAGGACAGAAAGTTAAAACATTATATAAAGGAAATATTAAAGGTAAAATTCTATATAAATACGTTTGGGATGGTAAGAATGAAGCTGGTAAAAATGTTTCTTCAGGAATTTATCTATGTAAATTGAGTGCCGGAGATAAAACATATATAAAGAAAATGATATTAACTAAATAATATTTAAAAAGTAAAGTAAATTGAACCTTGCGGATTTTAATTATTCGCAAGGTTTTTTTTTGTAGAACAAAATGCTTTTTTTATCCGAGACTCCGAATACCCAAAAGCATCTTTTTTCCTTTTATTATAAATGGGATTTTTTTATGTATAAAAAAT
>QMPG01000463.1 GCA_003648455.1 Bacteroidota bacterium | reverse complement strand
CGGAATTTTCTCTGCACTTGAACCATTACCACTTGCGTTAATGATTGTTGAAGCTTGGAAAAATCAAAGAGATCAAAAAGCAGAAGGTATAAAAAATGCTTTCTCAACACCATTTATGTGGATTGCAGGATCGGCTGTTTTAAATTGGATTGGTGCCGGATTTTTTGGAATGGTAATTAATACTCCAACAATTTCTTACTACTCACATGGTACATATTTAATTATGCCTCACGCACATATTGCATTACTTGGTGCTTTTGGTTATATTTCGATAGCTTTCCTTTATATGACATCGCGTGCAAATGCAATGGCAAATGGATATATTTGGAATCCAAAACTTAGTAAAATTGCTTTTTGGTCGTTGACTATTGGCGTGTTATTGTTTGCTTTACCAACTTTAATTATTGGTTTAGAACAAACAAAAGCTGCTGCTGAAATGGGTTATTATTATACACGAACACGTGAAGCTCTTCAAGAATTGGGAGGTTGGATGTGGTTCCGTATTTTACCTGATACTCTTATGATTGGTGGTGGCGTAATGATATTTATTGACCTATTTATGAAAACATTTATGGGTAAAAAATCAATAAAAGAACACGATAAAATAGAAGCGTAATAACTAAAATATTGTTATATAAAGAGTTATCTGTTTGAAATTCAGTTAGATTAACGAATTTCCGTTAATTTATCTCTAAGTTTTCGTGGTAACTTTGCTACAACAAGATTATATGAATCTTTAATCCATTCACAAATTTGCTTATCGGGGATAGTACCATCCATGGCTATCCTGTTCCAGTGTTTTTTACTCATGTGGTAGCCGGGTATGACTCCTTCGTATCTTTCACGCAGCAAAACCGCTTTGTCGGGGTCACATTTTACATTAATAAAATCAAAAGCATCAATGTCGGTGAGGCAAAACATTTTTTTGTGAACAGAGAAAACAAGAGTGTTTTCATCAAAAGGAAGCCCTTCCTCCGCTTTGGGAAGTGATAGGCAAAACTCTCTGAATCCCTGAACATTCATTGTTAATCGGTAGAAATTTTATGTCTGCCGTTATCCAAAAAAGTAATAACCGGCAGTTTTTTGTTTTTAGTAAAATAATCGTATGCCACTTTTAAATCTCCCCACAAGTTGGTTTTATCATTGTCCCCGTGATATTTTGCAATCAGTGTTTTAAAGTTTGTGTCGGTTAATTTTGCAGGAAAGATAGTAACAGGAATAGTTTGTTGTCCGTTGTCGCGGGCTTCCACACAAAAAATGTAAAGCTCTTTTATTTTGTCGTCGGTAATAGGCATACAGCCAATGGTAACACAGTTGCCATGAATAAAAATATCGCCGCCGAGATCCCCTTTTACACCTAAAATTCTGTCCGATTTATTGGGATAGTTGGTACCTAACGACAAATAAAAATTACTCGCCGGATTAAAGATATTGATTTTGTAAAACCCTTCAGGAATTTGCCCATCACCCTGCTGGCGTTTAGGACCAAGATCTCCGGAAATTGCACAGATATCAAATTCTGTTATCAGTTTATACGATTGATCTGTTTTATTTTTTGCCCACAGTTCAATTTTCTTTTCCGACTTAAATGCCTGTAAATAGATTCGTAGATTTTTAGTGTTGATTCCGTTATCCGAAAGTAATTTTTCTACAATTGCTCCTTTCTCGGCATATGCCTGCCTGACACGAGCATACCTTTTTTGGTTGTCTTTGAAAGAGCCGGGAATTGTTAATGCCAAGATGAGTATAAATAAAAGTGTTTTCATCAATCTTTTAAACGGTAAATCTCAAAAATTATTTTATCAGAACGGATACCCTATTCCAAGATTTAGCGTAAAATCAGTGTATTATGATACATAAACAAAAAAAGAATGAAAAACCGAATTTGGTTATGTTAAAAAGATTGAATAATTTTGAAAATTTACAATAAAGAATTTTGCTCAATGAATAATCTTTTTCAGATATCGGTATTGAAACGAGAACTTGAGAAACAAGATAAAGTAGTTATAGAAAAAGCATTTAAAAAATTTAAGAATTATTTTTACAACCCTGTTCGTCAAAAAAATATCAGAGAGAGTAAAGAAGAACAATTTCAAGAAGGATTTTTAAGAGAATTATTTGTTAATATTTTGGGATATACAATAAACCCCGACCCCAATTATAATTTAACAACAGAATTTAAAAATCTAACAGGAGCAAAAAAAGCTGATGGTGCTATTCTAATAAGGGGTAGCAACCCCTTGCAAAAAAATGCTTTGGCTGTTATAGAGCTGAAATCGACCAAGATAAAAGATTTAGAAAAAATACGACAACAAGCTTTTGATTACAAATCGCATCATCCTACTTGTAAATATGTAATTACATCTACATTCGACAGACTACGGTTTTATATTGAAAACTCCGTTGATTACGAAGAATTTGACCTGTTTACCATAACACCCGAACGCTTTGAATTGCTATATTTTTGTTTGGCAAAAGAAAATTTAACAGAAAATATCCCTTTGCAGACCAAAGAAGCATCGGTAATAGAAGAAGAAAAAGTAACCAAAAAACTATATGCCGATTATTCGCTTTTTAAGCGTGAGATTTTCAGAGATATTGTTAAACGCAATATGAACAACCCCACACTTAGGGAACTAACCGAAAAGGATATTAAAAAAACGCTTTTTAAGAAAACACAAAAATTGTTAGACCGCTTTTTGTTTATCTTTTTTGCCGAAGACAGAGGATTGTTACCACCAAATTCTATTTCGCAAATTATTAATAAATGGCAAGATGATGTTGCTTTTGGCGAAGAAAAAACACTATACGAGATATACAAAAGTTATTTTCATGTGCTTAATGTTGGGCGACCAAAACAAGGCGACAGGCAAGAAATTTTTGCATATAACGGTGGTTTGTTTAAGCCCGATGCAATTTTAGACGCACTCGAAATTGATAACGATTTATTGCTAAAACACACATCTACACTTACAAAATACGATTTTGAAACCGATATTGATGTAAATATTCTGGGACATATTTTTGAGAACTCACTAAACGAAATAGAGAGCATAAATGCCGAAATTGAGGGTGTTAAGTTCGACAAGCAAAAGACCAAACGCAAAAAGGACGGTGTTTTTTACACGCCAAAATACATTACCAAATATATTGTAGATAATACGATTGGGAAACTTTGCGAAGAAAAGAAAAAAGAACTCGAAATTAACGATAATGTTTATTTATATGCCAAACAACGAAGCAAAAAACGAATTGACAATTTAGAAGAATACCGCAAATGGTTGTTGCAACTTACAATTTGCGACCCTGCTTGTGGTTCAGGAGCATTTCTAAACCAAGCATTAGATTTCTTGATAAAAGAACACGCTTATATTGATGAGCTTACAGCAAAATACCATAATGTTCCTCTTGTGTTGTCAGAAGTAGAAAACAGCATACTCGAAAACAATATTTACGGAGT
>QMPG01000462.1 GCA_003648455.1 Bacteroidota bacterium | reverse complement strand
ATTTTCCTTATCCTGCCAAAGAGCTTGATTTTAATGCAAATATCTCAAACAAAAAAGCAGACGAGTTTTATAAGCGCCATAAAGTAGAGAAAACAGAAGCTGCTTTTGAGTTGCAAAAAAATGTTGCCGGTAAAACAATTATGACAACACGACATTGTTTAAAATATCAGTTTGGTTTATGTCCCAAAATTAATAAAAATGCAAATGTAGCTGAGCCACTGTATCTTGTTGATAAAAATAATAAATATCGTTTAGATTTTGATTGTAATAAATGTGTGATGAAGATTGTTAAATAATTATTAATTGTTAGTTAGTATCTGCACGAAAACTTCTATATTGTCATTTCGATCCGCCATCTGGCGGAGAAGAAATCTCATAACACATTGTATATAGACAGAATGAGATTTCTCACTATTCTCGATTTTCGGGACAGGCTGTTAGAAATGACAGCATAATTAAAATTTCATGCGTTTTCTGGCAGCCACTAGTTATTCGTTATTAGTTGTTAATTTTAAATTCTTAATTTTTAATTAAAAAATGGTATTTTTGTCTATCTTGTTAAAAACTATTTAGAATGCAGCTATCAGTAATAATTGTTAATTATAATGTAAAATATTTTTTAGAACAATGTCTTTATTCTGTAAAAAAAGCAATAAAAAATATTGATGCCGAAATTTTTGTTGTTGATAATAACTCTGTTGATGGCTCATGTTCAATGGTTAGAGATAAATTCCCCGATGTATTATTAATCGATAATAAAAAAAACACAGGCTTCTCGTATGCCAATAATCAGGCAATAAGAAAATCGCATGGTGAGTATGTTTTATTGCTTAATCCTGATACTGTTGTAGAAGAAGATACTTTTGAGAGTATTATTGAATTTATGGATGCTCATCCCAAAGCAGGTGGGTTGGGAGTGAAGATGATTGACGGTAAAGGTAATTTCTTACCGGAATCAAAACGAGGTTTGCCAACGCCCATGACTGCTTTTTATAAAATATCAGGTCTTTCAAAACTTTTTCCAAAATCGAAAACCTTTGGAAAGTATCATATGGGATATTTAGACAAAGATGAGATAAATGAGGTTGAAATATTGGCAGGTGCATTCATGCTTTTGCGAAAAAAAACACTAGATGAAGTAGGCTTACTCGACGAAGATTACTTTATGTATGGAGAGGATATAGACTTGTCGTACCGAATTACCAAAGGTGGTTATAAAAATTATTATTTCCCAAAAACAACCATAATTCACTATAAAGGCGAAAGCACCAAAAAAGGCAGCATAAATTATGTAATGGTTTTTTATAAAGCTATGATAATTTTTGCTCAAAAACATTTTTCGAAAAAAAATGCAAAAACATTCTCAGCATTAATTAACACAGCAATTTATTTGAGAGCAATGCTGGCTATTCTTTCAAGATTTTTTAAAAATATTTTCTTGCCTTTATTAGATGCTTCAATAATATTTCTTGGTTTTTATATTATTAAGCCTTATTGGGAAGCATATAAATTTCCGGGTGGAGGTACTTATCCCGATTATTATCTCCTTTATGTTGTGCCAGTTTATATTTTAATATGGATATTATCTGTGTTGTTTTCAGGTGGCTACGAAAAACCTATTAAACTAATTAACATAATAAAAGGAATTGCAGCCGGATCTTTAATTATACTAATTATTTATTCAATGCTAAGCGAGCAATGGCGTTTTTCACGAGCCTTAATTTTAATAGGTTCTGCTTGGGCTTTTATTTCTACTTTAATAAGTCGTTTGCTGCTTAACGTGCTCAATATTAAAGATTTTAAGCTTGATTTAAATCAGAAGAAAAAAATTATTATTATTGGTAATCAAAAAGAAGCTACACGTGTCTTATCATTACTAAACAATACAGAAGTAAAGCATGAATTTATTGGTTTTGTAAGTCCCGACAAAAGTATTAATTCATCTGAATATATTGGTAAAGTTGAACAAATAAAGGATATTGTAGAAATAAATAAAATTAACGAAGTGGTTTTTTGTGCAAAAGATATTACATCGCAAAAAATTATTAAAAATATGCTTCAACTTTCTAATGTAAAGGTTGATTATAAAATCGCACCACCCGAAAGCCTTTCAATTATTGGCAGTAACTCAATAAACACTGCCGGCGATTTTTATGAGGTAAATATTAACTCAATATCAAAAAAATCAAATATCAGGAATAAACGTGTTTTTGATTTATTTGTTTCTGTTTTTTTCCTTTTGTTAAGTCCTGTATTGATTTTTACAGTTAAGAGGAAATGGAATTTTATTAAAAATATTTTTATTGTTTTGATAGGTGAAAAATCGTGGGTTGGATATTTTTTGAATTCAGATATAAATACTACCAAATTGCCTGTTATTAAAAAGGGTGTTTTAAACCCTGTTGATTTGCACAAAAACAAAAGCTTCACAAATAATTTAATAGAGAAATTAAATATTGTTTATGCTAAAGATTATAAAATTTATCACGATGTTTTTATAATTTTCAGAGCTTGGAAATGCTTGGGAAGATAGTCACAAAGTCAGGTCTTGACTTTGGTATTAATATTTTTTTTGTTTGCAAACGCAGTCAAAGCCTGACTGTTTTCACTTACTTGTTTTTAGTCTATATTGTGTGCAGTATTTATTTTTTAAACTCTCGTTTAATTTATTAAGTTCAAAACTTTTATTCACAAACTCATTAAATGTCAAATTAACATCTTCAAATAAATATTTAACATAAAGCCTGTATTTAAAATATTTGAATGAAGGAGAATCTAAATTTTCATTGCCGTTGCAAATATTCCGTAGCCCTTTTTGCTGATTATACGAACTCTCTCCAGCTATAAATTCACAATATCCTTCCTTCTTCCATGTAGGCAATAGTTTATTTTTAACAAAACCTAATTTGTTTTTCAAAAGAGAATGTGTTGTCTCATGTGCGATTACACTGCTCATGGTTCTTTCATTATTTTCTTTTCCGTTTCTTCTTATAATATTTTCTGAAACATTCGATTTAGAAAGAAAAACATTTTGACTTAATGGGTAATTACCTCCAAATGCTTTTCTCGATAATGGGGCATAAAAAGCAAATTCCACAAATCCATTACATAAAAATAATTTTTGATTCATTCCTTTTTCAAACAGTTCAGAAGCCTTTAAAAGTTCTTCTGATTTATCCAAAACTAATTTCAATTGTTGTTTATTTACGTTTTTGGAGTGATAGTAAACTGTAAAACATTTATATTCAAGCTTGTTGCCAAATAAAAATTGAGGAAATATATGTGCTAAAATATAAAGAATTAATAATCCACTAATTGACAAAATTAATATTTTTTTTATTTTCGCCATTTGTTTTAGTTTATTGTTTAGTACTATTAGGCTATGAAACGTGGCAAAATTTTGGAGAGCTTTTCTTTCCGGCGGAAAGAAAAGTGTGAACGAATTGCCCACGTTTCCACCGAT
>QMPG01000461.1 GCA_003648455.1 Bacteroidota bacterium | reverse complement strand
TGGTTAACATAATTTATCTAAACTATTTTTTTATCAACTATTGAATTAATTTTCATAAAATTTCTCAACAGTGATAATATATTTTTTGCTACGATTTGTTAAGTTTCCTTTGTCTGTTCCATTTTCTGAATATCAAAACCAAATAAAAAATGAATAAATTGGCCACAGATAGAAGAACCATAAAAATGTATATAAAGGAGAATCAACAGCATGTTGAAAACCAAGTGGTGGATTTATGTAGAGCTTAACCTTTCTTCCTTTAAAAGATTTCCCTACTTTCAAGACTGTTATTTCAAATTTATTAAAACCTGCATTTACATCAAAGCCTTGATATTTATGAGTACCCCAAGAGAACTTATTTGGGTTATTATCATTTTCATATAACTTAAAAGGTCTACTGTCAGAGCCTTCTGCTGGCATAGCCTCATAAATTTTTTGTTGTTGAGTATTACTAACCAACAATTTTATAGGTTCACCAGGATTAATAAATTCTAATACACCAGTTGTTTTCCAATCTCCAACTGTTCTCCATTCACCAAACACTGATTTATTTAAGTCATCTGTTTTTAAAAATATAATTTTCATTGAGATATGATGAGGATTAAGACGGAAGAGATTAACATTAAGTTTTTCATTTTTGTTTAGAGTGAATTCAATTATTTTTGTATGTGATGATACAAAAAACATAGTTGTGTTTACTAATGTAAATATTACAAGAAGCCACCAAGTAATCCATAAGTTTTTATCTATATTATTATTCATAAATTTTGAACCTTAACGGTTGACTTGAACTGTAAATTTTCACTAGAAAATTTATTAGTTCCAAGATTTTGTTATATCTTCTACTACATATTTTAAGATAATTCTTGTGAAATTACTGTAAATATTTTCAATTTTAATGATTCATCATCAATATCATCAGTTATAACAGCTGATATGATTTCTTCTAAAAAATCTTTATCAATGAGACCTGCAGCTACATGGTAGCTTATATTTTCCATTTCTCTTAGAAAACGTTGAACAGCAAAAACATATCCATTTAACAAAAGAAATTGTGCTCCTATAGAAATTGCGATACGCTTATTTCCATCTTCAAAACAATGAAACTTGTTCGCACAAAAAAATATATGAGTAAGCTTTTTTTCAAATGTAGGATAATAGTCATCATTTTGAATATGTTCAAGACAACTACCTAGTCTTTCAACATCTAAGTGACCTTTAGCACCACCTCCACTGATATCAACGGTTTTTTCATGAGTCTTGATAGCCTGTTCAAGAGTTAAATAGATTAATGGCATTATTATTCTCTTTCTTTAAGACGTTTAAAAACATCTTTCGCATCTTCAAGACGTTCCTCAAGTTCTTTACTTTTATCTCCAAGAAAACGTTCAAATTCTGCGCCTTGAAGAGGAGTTATATATTCTGATAATTGTTTATGTAAGGCATCTCTAAATGCTAAATCACGACTTGCCATTTTATTACGGGCACGTTCGACTAGTGGTCTCCAATGGTCTTGTGCTTCAAATTCTTTATATAGCTTTTCTACTTCTAAGGAAGTTAAAGGTCTGCCATATATTTTACTTGTCTTCTCTAATGATTTCGCAAACCCAAACTCAAAAGATGCAATTAGGTCTAAAATTTCTGAATAAAAGGTATCTCTAACTTTGTCTTTTTCATGTAGTTTAAGAACTTTTCTGTAAGCCTTTGAATTCTCACGAAATATTGATACATATATTTTATCGGTATATAAAGGGTATTTAAATGGTCCCATACTAACATAGTCACGTAATGCATCTGTAAATTCTTTACGATAGTTTTCTTCAGCAAAGGAAGCTTGTATAAATTCTTCATCACGTTGATTTATATACTTAGTTCCTCCTCCAGTACGCTGATTAATTGTATCAATAACAATATCTAAAATAGTCTGTCTTAACACTCGTGCTGTTTCACTTTCTGTTAATAGCATTGCAATATTTAATAGCGACCTGAAGTCGAATATACCGAGGTTTCGAACTTTGTGACCGACATCAATGTCGGTCACAAATTGATCTTCAATAGCAGCACGAAAATCTTTTAGTTTTTGACCTTTTATAACTATATATCCATTCTGTCCTAATTCACTTGTATGTGATTCAAGGTAACGTTCAATAGTTCGTATATCGACATCAAAGAACATAGCTACTTGTTCTTTCGTTAATCGTAAATTACCTTCAAAGTTAACGCCTGTAATATTTGTTGCTTTTTGTATTTCTTGGATTGCATACGGATTATTTAATATATTTTGTCGTTCTAAATTTGAATTTGTCAGGTCTTTTGCCATTGATTGTCCTTGATAACTAGTTATTGTTATTTTATCATAAATAAATTTTCATATTTAAAGTGTGTTTTTTATCTTCTTACAAATCTTTTTACTATTTCTAAATTTGCACACCCTGAATGAAAAGTATTAAATTTATCTGCTAATTCTTGATTCTCAAATGACGTTATATATTGCATATCTGCATTCTCTACAATCATATCGTTGGTTATTGTTAAATCTTCTGAAATTATAAAGTTATTAACTATATCTCTAAATCGTGGTTTAGTATGTCTATATTCTGAATCGTCAATTGTGACTAATTCTCCAGTAATAGAACAAGGCACTTCCCCATGAATAAATATTTGCTTTTTCTCTTCGATTAACTTTGATGAAATAGCAGTTCGACATGCCGAATAAAAATCTTGCAATAGTGTTGGACTAGCATTATTTATACATGTCTTTATTGAAAAATCTGTGCTACTTCCATCGTTTCGTTTTACATGAAAACAGCTTGTCGGATGATTTGGTGATGTATCTCTATAAAAACTAGCTATTCCTACCCCAATCTTTTCTTCAACTTCCGGATGACGTTGAATTAAATCGAAAAGTATATTGTCGTCTATTGATGATACCGTATCCCCATCGTTGTAGCTTTCAAGCATTTCTTTAAAAAAACTTGTAGCTTCTGTTTTTGTAGAAAATTGTCTATGTGGTAAATTTATTGGATGACCTGCCATTTTTTTCCTTCATGTTGATATAACTATTTATTCAACGAACATTATAGATACAATAACCTTAAATAGCAAAATAACACAACACTAAAAGTATTCTGTTATTTGAGGGGATATTTCATAAAAGTGATAAAAAGGAGAGTTTTAGTAAAGAACATACTTTTAGCTTAAAAGCATATGTGCGTTAAATACTGAAAAAATACCGTTATTTGGACATAAATGATAGTTAATTGTCAAAATAAGCATTAAAAAAACATACTGTTCCTTAAGCTAAAAAAAGTTAAACTTTTAAAATAATTGACTGATGGTCGGTCATTTAAAGGAAAGGTATGGCAATTATTGTAGATAAAGTACAAAAACGCAGAGTTATAGCTCTCTCTTGTAAAGAACTATTTGTTCAAAATAGTATGAGCACTATCACAAGTTCTGCTAT
>QMPG01000460.1 GCA_003648455.1 Bacteroidota bacterium | reverse complement strand
TTTTTAATTACCGCTTTATTTATTATTTTATTTTTTATACAACATAAAAAGAAAAAGCAAGCATATAAAATTATTAATGATAAAGAAAAAATAATAAAACAACTCAAGATCCAATTGAAAGAAAAGAATTTAGATTAACAAATTTTAAAAATAATTAATCGAATTTGTGTCTAACAATTAATAATTAACAATTAATAAGGATGTCGTTAAAACAAAATATTAAAGTAGTAACAACTCATGTATTGAATGAGATGAAATTAAGAGGTGAAAAGATTTCAATGTTAACTGCGTATGATTATTCAATGGCCCGCATTATTGATCAGGCAGGTATTGACGTAATATTAGTTGGTGATTCTGCTTCAAATGTTATGGCAGGCCATCAATCAACCTTACCAATCACTTTAAATCAGATGATATATCATGCATCATCTGTAGTGCGTGCAGTTGAAAGAGCTCTGATTGTAGTTGATTTACCTTTTGGAACTTATCAGGGAAATTCAAAAGAAGCTTTAATATCGGCAATACGTATAATGAAAGAAACAGGAGCTCATGCAGTTAAGCTTGAAGGTGGTGAAGAGGTTAAAGAATCTGTAATGAGAATTCTTTCAGCAGGTATTCCAGTTATGGGACATCTGGGATTAACACCCCAATCAATTCATAAATTCGGAACTTATGTTGTACGTGCAAGAGAAGAAGAAGAGGCAGAAAAACTTGTTAAAGATGCACATATTTTAGAAGATGCAGGTTGCTTTGCAATTGTGCTTGAGAAAATACCCGCAAAGTTAGCGGCTCGTGTTGCAAAAGAAGTTCACATTCCAATTATTGGTATTGGTGCAGGTCACGAAGTTGATGGTCAGGTTCTTGTTCTTCACGATATGCTTGGTATTACCCAAGAATTTTCACCACGATTTTTGCGTCGCTATCATAACCTTTCCGAAGAGATTTCAGGTGCTGTGAAAAATTATATTACTGATGTTAAAAATGTTGATTTCCCTAGCGATAGAGAGCAGTATTAGTATAATCTGAAGTCTTAAATAATATGCCCAACATTCAAGTATTATATGAAGACAATCATATAATAATAGTAAATAAAAGAATTTCAGATATTGTTCAAGGTGATAAAACAGGAGATGTTACCTTAAAAGATGAAGTTGCCAATTATATAAAACTTAAGTATAATAAACCCGGTAACGTATTTGTTGGTGTTACTCACCGCTTAGACAGACCTGTGAGCGGTGTGGTGGTTTTTGCAAAGACAAGCAAAGCCCTCACTCGTTTAAATAAGATGTTTGCCGATAAGGAAGTTCATAAATTTTATTGGGCAGTTGTTAAAAATAAACCTCAAAGAACTTCAGGAACATTAACACATTATATTGTAAGAAACACAAAGCTAAATAAATCGTTTGCATACGAAAAAGAAACTCCCAACTCAAAAATTGCAATTTTAGATTATGAAACTATTGCAAGTATAAATAATTATTTTTTGTTAGAAGTAGAATTAAAAACAGGACGACATCATCAAATTCGTTGTCAACTGGCAAAAATTAATTGCCCCATAAAAGGTGATTTAAAGTATGGTTTTAATCGTTCAAACAAAAATGCAGGTATTAGTTTGCATGCCCGTAAAATATCATTTATTCATCCTGTAAAGAAAGAACTACTGACAGTTATTGCTCCAACACCCGATGAAGTTATCTGGAACGAATTTAATAAAGTTCTGGGATAAAAAAATGTTCACAATTCCAATTTAATTTTAATCAGAATTGTGAACATATTCACAATCTCACAATCTTTCAACTATTCAATAACTCTATAAATAGAATCTATTACTGTCCCATCAATCCATTTAACAACACCAACAACTTCGTCGCTAAATTTTGGTTTTTCGGGCACACCGCAAATAGCATCTGCTTCAGCTTTAAGCTCCTCTATTGTTTTAATTGGTAATTTCGAATCTTTTAATTTCTCAATTAAGTCTTTCCTTAGTGGATTGATTGCAATACCTCTTTCAGTAACAATAACATCAATTAGCTCGCCCGGTCCGCACAATGTAGTAACTTCATCTTTAATAATTGGCATTCTGTTTCTAAACAAAGGAACAGGAATAATTGTACATTTTGCATTTAAACAGTTTTGCCAGCCACCAATTCCGTGTTGCAAGTAACCATCTGAATGAGTAACAACATTTCCGTTAAAATTAACATCGATTTCAGTAGCGCCAAGAATCATAATATCCATCATGGTAGTGTAGTTGCCTTTTGAATTGTAATCGTAAGCATGAAAAATCGATACTTCTTGATGGTTCTTATTTTTACTAATCGACTTAACAGCATCTAAATCAAATGCTTGAGCGTCTAAAATATAATCGAGAGTTCCATCTTCTAACATTTCAACCATATATTTTGTACTGCCACCAAAAGCAAACCTGGCTTTCCAATTATTTTCTTTTAATATATGATGAAAATTATTTGCAATAGCTAACGATGTTCCGCCTGCACCTGATTGGAAACAACATCTGTCTTTAAGCAAACCTGCCTCTAAACAGAATTTTGTTGTTAAGTCGGCAATTAATAATCTGTCAGGGCTTTTTGTGATTTTGGTAGTACCGGAAATAATTTTTTCAGGAATACCAATTTTATCAACAACAACAACATAATCAACATAATTTCCTTCAATTTGCATTGGCATACAAGGGAACTCAATTAAGTTGTCAGTAATGAGAATAACTTTATCGGCATATTGATAATCTGCTAAAGCATATCCTAAAACACCACAAGCAGAAGGGCCTGACAATGCATTAGCATTGCCAAAAGGGTCGGCTGTTGGTGCTGCAATAACTGCAATATCAATTTTAACTTCACCGTCTTGAATAGCTTGGTATCTGCCACCATGAGAACGCAATACTGCTGTACCTTTCATTTTCCCCTGAGAACAGAATTTTCCAAGAGGACCGTTCATACTGCCTTCTATACGGTTTATTGTGCCGTCTTCCAAATATTTAGTTAAAGGCTCATTGCATGGAAATGAAGCAGAAGGAAACCAAACCAAATCTTTTATTCCTTCTTCGTGAGCAATATCAAAAATTGTGTTATTAACCAAATCACCATTACGTAAGTGATGATGGGTCGATATTGTCATTCCGTCTTTTAAACCACAATTTTTTAATGCTTCTTTTAACGATGAAACAACTTTATTTCCATCTGCAGGATAATCTGCTGAGCAAGATATTTGTGGTGCATATTTTCTTCCTGATGGTCTATGTTTATTTACGCCTTTAAATGGTATTACAGGTTCTCCATTTATTTCTACAGGAACCATCCTGCCTACAGCGTTTTTTACTAATTTATTTGACATGCTAGTTAATTTTTTGATTTTTTATATTAGCAAAGATAATAACTTATTAAATTAAGCAAATAGTAATTTACGCATTATTTGTTTTTTATTGTATGTTTTGAAACATTTTGAGATTAG
>QMPG01000459.1 GCA_003648455.1 Bacteroidota bacterium | reverse complement strand
GTAATTGAAATAAAAACAGTGGAAACACTTAATGATGTTCATACTACACAAGTACTTACTTATTTAAAGTTGGCTTACTTTTAAATTTTCATGTAGCAGTACTTAAGAATGGTATTAAAAGATTGATAAATTAATATCAGCACCTCAAAATCAAATTTAGCCTTTCTTGGGGTTTGTTGTGAGAAATTATCGCTTTTTTATTGAGAATTTTCTTCCAATATAAAATTTGAAAATATTTGCTCCATAATTAACACCTATATTTTTTTCTTGATTTGATGATGTGTAATTATCATTCACAAACAAAAATCCATAATAATATTTTTTGCTATTATAACCTATGGACACTCTGGCAAGAGTTTTGCCATCAACTTTGACAGGATTAAAAATTGTTTTATTTAAAACAGTTGTCCCTGAATATCCTCCTAAAGCAAAACCGGGCACTAATGAAAGAGTAACGAAATAATTTTTTCGAATTACAAAAGTATAAATATAACCGACAGATATGCCTAAACTAAATGAACTTGCCGAGACTAAATGCAGATTTTCATTAAATGTTTTTATTGAATAATAAGGAATAATATCATGATCTGCTCCTATTGCAAACGCAGAAACGAAAGCTCCCAACAAAAAAGAACCGGCACTCTTTTTTTGCCTTTCATTTTGTATAAATGCTGATTTATATGAAAACTTTTTGTTGTTAAAGCTATATGTCAAATTACAACCAATAGAAACAGTTTCAATATCTGATCGCTGTGGATAAGCTTGGTCGCTTTGCCAATTGTTAATTATATCTTTTGGATTTTTTATATAAAACCCTTTATAATGCTGCAAATTTGCATCAATAATTATTTTTCTTGTATAAATGTGAGTTTGAATATCTGTTTTTTTCGTTTTTCCATACTTTGCATTATCATTGTTAAATCCGGGGATATTAAATGCCAAATCTAATCCAAACCATTTATAATTAAACCCCAAACCAATATTTAGTGCTTCGTTTGGTTGATATAATAACTTAGAGCTGTTTTGATTATCAAAAATACTAAAAGATGCAACCTTACTTACTCCTAAAAACTTTATTGCCAGCATCTTTTTATGACTTTCATAGTAATTTGTGTCTGATTTTGATTTGTATAATAAACGTGCCGCTGATGTTTGAAAATTATTTCCAAATAAGATTATTATTAATATGATAAACAACTGTTTTTTCACTTAGACTTTTCTGTTATAAAATTCGGGTTAAAGTTATAATATTTTTTTAAAATCTAAATGTCGGTGGGTTTTATGGTTTCAGAACCCTGTTTGCATTTTTTTGAAAAAAAATTAATTTACTTATCCTTGCCATGGTAAGAAAATATTAACCGGTCTTGCTGAACAACGTCATCCTGAACTTGTTTCAGGATTGTTTAAGCATCTGCTAATTGTAAAGAGAAGAGGGATTCCGAAACAAGTTCGGAAAGACGGACGGTCATATAAGAACTCAAGCTAAGGTTTTAAAATTGGGAACACCTAACAGGTTTTTAAAACCTGTTAGGTGTATTAAAAAAACAACGCTTCCCTGTTTTTCAAACGCCGGAAGGTTTTACCGCAATAATTATTTTGCGAATAAATTAAAAAAACCACCAAAGTTTTTAGGCTTCGGTAGTTTTGTAATTAATGTAAATAACTTTTTGTTTGTTATTTTATTCCTAATTTTTTTGCAATAGATTTTGGTAAAGCATCTTTGTGAACGGCAATAGAGGTTGTTTTATATCTTACATAAGCTTCTGAAGCATAAAAGTATCCTTTATAATCATTATATGTAGTTCCCCAAGAATTTTTTACATAATAGTATTTCGTTCCGTTTTGGTCTTTTGCAATTCCTGTTATGTGCATAACATGGTCGTCGGTAGTTTCGTAATTATCAAAAGCCTCTTGTCTCATTTTCTGAGTAATTACTTTTTCTTTGCCGGGCTTTTCAAATTTATAAAGCTGGGCTTCTTTTTCTCTTTTTGATAATTTCTCCCATTTTGAGCGTTCGCTGTCAGACATATTTGCAATATCTTTTTCGGGAACAATAGCAAGTCCATCTTTAAAAGAAAAACCTTTTTCGCTTACATCGGAAGACCAACCAACAGAAAAACCATTATTAATTGCGTTATCGATTACTTGCTCCATCTCGTCAAGCGGAAGATTATAAAATTCTTTATATGCCCAGTTGTCCGGAACATCAAAAATAAATGGTTTATAAAATGGATGATGGGTAAAAGATGTAATATAAATATAATCTTCAGGGTTTATACCAACTACTTTTTCAGCAAAAGTTTTTGGTGTGTATTCTTTCCCTTTATAAGTAAATTTTTCTGGAATTTTTCCAAGATAAGCATCCAAAATTGCATCAAAACCTTTATGCCAAACAGGAGTTAGTTTTTTATTTTTATTTTTTATAACGCCGGCAATATAATCTTTCAACACCTCGTCCATTTCGCCATGAACATGGTTGTCTTCGCCGTAATTTATTCCTGAATAAGCACTTTCGGGAACCATTCCATATTTTGCAATTACATCAATTGGGTCGCTAATTTCTGCACCGCCACCGAAATTAAATTTTCCGTGCAAACGAACATTTTTAACGGCTCTGTCTGAATAAACATGATAAACATTAAACATCTCAGATAAATCAACAGAATCTTTTCCCAGACGAATCATTTCCGTTTCTATAAAAGACATTCCACCAAAACTCCAACATGTGCCGGAGCGGTATTGATTTTTAACAGAAGTTGTTTTCACCTGCTTTTCTATGGTAAATTTATAGCCTTCGGGCTTTGTTGTGTCTTGTTTTTCTTGTGCTACAAGATTTAATGCAAAAGCACAAACAAACAATAATGAGATAATTTTTTTCATATACAATATAATTAAATGGTTAATAATAAATTCACTAATAAGCTTAATTCGGTTAATACAAATTGTTATTCGAAAAAGTATATTTAGCTAAAAATAAAATTGTTATAAATAAAATTAATTCTCAAAATTAATAAAAAATTTTAATTTAAGAAGTTATGATTTCGAAAAACACTCCTGATTAAAATCGATTTGCTTTTATACAATAATTTCAGTTCCCTTCATTTCTGAAATTATAAAAAAAGTCTATCGGCATTATTTATAATTAGCGGTTGCTCTGTTCGATTTTTTGGAAAATCTTGGTTTTTAATGTGTTGAATCCTTTTCAGGGTTCTTATTTTACTCCATATTTCTTACCCTGCATTTCATACAGGGCTATATTATTAAATCTCTTCAGGATTTTTAATTACAATAACCTTCCGGCGTTTAAAAAAACATGGAAGTGTTTTTTTAATTATCGTAATTAGCCGTTGTACGGTTCGTTTAACCCGAAAAATTCATAATTTTTCTACGCTTAAGAATTACCAACAAATTTGGTGTTTTTAAAACCCCAAATTTGGGTACTTCTAATGCGGGGTTTACTTGCGTGAGCTCACCGCCAGCTGG
>QMPG01000458.1 GCA_003648455.1 Bacteroidota bacterium | reverse complement strand
GTCCTAACCTGGACAAACCAGAACCAAAAAGGACCCACGCAAAGACGCTAAGTCGCAAAGTTTTTTAAAAATCAGAGACAATTAAAAAATATTTTGCCAAAAAATACAAGAATATTAGGAATAAGATACTAATAAGAAAGAATTTATGAAAGAAGCCTTTTCAGAGTTCCAAAAGAGGAAGTGAAAAATCTCATCTCGAGTTGCTGTCCTTCGCTCTTATGACTTGATAAGATGAGTTTCGACTTAAAATAGTTAAGAAACATTTGAACATATTGTTAAAAAGTTAAAAAATAAATTGACATCAATTTTAAATATTTTTTTCTACATCAAGATATTGGTAAAAATAATTTTTATGGAGTTGTATTTTGGATAGAAAAGAAGAAATTTTAAGAGCTGCTTTTGAAGTTTTCAAAAAATACGGATTTGCCAAAGCTACAATGGAAGATGTTGCTTACCAATGTGGAATAAAAAAAACAGCCTTATATTATTATTTTAAAAATAAAGAAGATCTATTTAAAACAGTTTTTAGGAATGATATATATTCATTGAAAATATCTTTAACCAAAGAAATTGAAAAACAGACCAATCCTCCGGATAAGATTAAAACATATATGTTGAAAAGGTTACAATCTTTTCGGGAAAAAAAAATATATTTTGATATTTTCAAGAAAGAAAATTTACCAATTAAACATTGTGAATTTATCAAAGACCTGAGAAAAGAATTTCTTAATTTTGAATATAATACTATTTCAGAATTTATTCAAGAAGGAATTAACTCCGGCATTTATGATGTTAAATCAATTGAATCCCTGATTTATATGATAATGGGAGCTACGTATGGTTTCGGTTACACAATTTTCGCATTTGATCGCGGTATTAATTTCAGAGAAAAGATAGATAATATACTTGATATTATATTAAAAGGAATAGAACAAAGATAAGAGGTTACAATGAAAAGATTATTTTTACTTATATTAATGATGTATTTTTCTAGTATTATCAATGCTGAAAAATCTACAATTTCATTAGAAGAAAGCATCAAGTTAGCTAAAAAAAATAATAAAGAAATATTAGCTGAAAAAAGTTCGCTGACGTCAGCAAATTGGATGCAGAAAAATGCTTTAACAAATTTTTTTCCTAAAACTTCCTTTAATTCCACAACTATTAGAATAGATAACGATACTTTTGATAAAGCTTCCAAAGTAACGGAAATCCCTGTTTTCGGACCAACCGGAGCACCTACCGGAGATTATATTCCTTTTTCTGCTACTGCTATGAGTAATGGCTTTTACAAAACTACTTATATGAACAACATCACTGTTCAGCAACCAATATTCAATGGTGGGAAAGTAATTTTAGGTTATCAACTGGCAAAACTGGCAAAAGAACAAGCTGTTTATTCACTTCAAAATAAGGAAAATGATATTTCCTTTCAAGTTGCATCTACATATTTTAATATATTAAAACTTCAGGAATTGAAGAAATTATCTGAAAAGAGTTTGGAATCTACAGAATCTCATCTGAAAATGGTTCAGGATAAATTTCAAAGTGGGATGGCAAAAAAATCGGATATTTTACAGTGGCAGGTAAAATTGCAAAATGACCGGACTTCTTTGAATGAAATTGAAAATAATTTGAATATTCTGCTTTCTTTATGGGGAAATATTCTCGGGATCGAAGGTGATGTTCCTATTCCAATTAGAGTAGATGTAAAAAATTATAATAACGAAATCGATGAAATAAATTCTCAGCAATCAGATAATTCATTAAAAGAATTTCTAAGTAAAGTAAAAGCTGAAAATTCCAATATACGAATTATGGATTTAACTCAAAAAATGTTAAAAAAAAGTTATCTGATAGCAAAAGGAAATTTTCTGCCATCCTTAAATCTTCAGTTCACTTATGAAATCGAGAAAGATAATAAACTTGATTTTTCCGGTGATGATAACTGGAATCTGGTAGCGGCTTTTTCTTTTCCACTTTTTTCCAGCGGAGCAAATTATACAAATCTGCAAAAAGCAAAGTATGATTTAAGAAAAGTGAAATATTCAACTAAATCAGTAAAAGAAAATATTCTAATTGGAGCAAAAAGTTCTTATCTTAATATGAACACAAAAGCTGAAACTATTAGAAACAATAAAATAGCTCTATCTTTTGCAGAAGAAAATTCCAAAATTATAAATGATTTGTTTGAACAGGGAATGGTAACAAATAGTGAATTGTTGGATGCAGAAGTAATGATATTTGCCAGTAAAATGAATCTTGTTACTTCCTATTATGATTTTATATTAACTAAATATAATTTAAAAAAATATACACAATAAGTAGGAGGATAAGATGTTGAAAAAAATAATATTAGCTGCTATACTTGCTATTGCACTGTTAAGTTGCCAAAAGAAAACCGAGCAGCAAGAAGCAAAAGAAGAATTCACCGGTGCCAGAGAAGTAAAAGTTGCTACTGCCAGAATGGGTAATATTTCCAGTTATATTGAATTCAGTGGAAAGATAGAAGCATATAAAACAATTAACATTGCACCATCGATGTCTGGTCGAATAGCAAAGCTGATAGTGGACGTTGGAAGTGTAGTTAAGAAAGGTGACTTACTGGTAAAACTAGATGATACACAATTGAGACAAGCCAAAATCAAGTATGACAACATGGAAAAGAATTACAATAGAATGCAGGAATTGCAGAAAACAGGAGCTATCGATGAAGCTACTTTCGATGAAGTTGAAACCGGTTATAAAGTGGCAAAATCTTCTTATGAATATATGCTGGAAAACACCGAGATAAAAGCTCCAATCAATGGTGTAATTACTGTGATTTATAAAAAAGAAGGTGAAAATTATGATTCTATGATGGACCCATTGCTGCTGAGGATGCTGAATCTGGATGAAGTAAAGGCAAAGATACAAGTTTCTGATGCTGATATTAATAAGATCAAGAAAGGGCAGAAAGTTCTATTGAAGGTAAGAAGTTCCGAAGAAGAATTTAGTGGTAAAGTATCATTTGTATCTCCGGAAGCAGATGTAATGTCCGGGACTTTCAATGTGGAAATTGTAGTGCAGAATGCCGGCGGTAAACTTAAGCATAATCAATTCACACACATTAGGTTGCTTTATGAAACTTCGGAAAATGCAGTGATCATTCCCCAAAAAGCAGTTCTGGAATCTGAATTTGTGTTTATAGTTCAGGATGAAAAAGCAGTTAAGAAATATGTTACACTGGGTTTGGAAAACGAATATGAAATCGAAGTTACCGATGGTATAAAAGAAGGTGAAATAGTCATTACCAATGGTAGCATTGGACTCTCTGAGGGTGATAACGTTGAAATCAGCCATTGATAGTTTCAAGTCGTAAGGAATGGTGCGACAACGACTCGAGACCAAGAAAGCAAAGTTTGTCGTTACTCGATTCGACGCTTCGCTTTCCAGTCGAAACTTAGTTAATCAGGTCAAAATAGAATTAAAAATTTAAAAGGAATAGAT
>QMPG01000457.1 GCA_003648455.1 Bacteroidota bacterium | reverse complement strand
ATTTTGCAATCGAAAAACTATCTGATTTTTTAATCAGGAATCAAAGGTAATGAAAAAACAAATACTGCCTTGAAATAGGGAATATTTCTCTTTTGCCTTCGGAAACATGGGGTTTTCCGAGAGTTTAGTCCGTTATTACGGACTTTTTCTAAGCTTCTAAATACATGTGATTTATAATGCACCGATATTAAATCTTCTAATTAATCACTATTTGTTCTATTACAAATATATTTAATATCTGCCCTTGTTATGTTACGTTAATTATGTATATTTGCCTTTGTTTTATTACGAATATTATAAATTATGATTATAAACAGAAATATATTAAGTAAATTAAAGGAATGGAAAAATCGTAGTGCACGAAAGCCTTTAATAATTAGAGGAGCACGACAAGTCGGAAAAACTACTGTTGTTACTGAATTTGCAAAACATTATAAGTATCGTATATTTCTAAATTTAGAAAAGACAAAAGACAGGGCATATTTTACCAACGAAATGGATGCCAAAAGTATTTTGGAATCTCTCTTTTTGTATAATAATATTGATTTATTGGAAATGAATAACACCTTAGTGTTTATTGATGAAATTCAGGAATCGCCTTATGCTATACAAATTCTGAGATATTTTTACGAAGAGTTTCCAGATTTGAATGTAATAGCTGCTGGCTCATTATTAGAATTTGCAATAAAAAAGGTAAAGAGTTTCCCTGTTGGTAGAATTGAATACCTCTATATTCATCCAATAAATTTTGAAGAATTTGTTGCCATTAAAAATGATAAACTTCTAGAACATCTGTGCAATGTACCTATTAACCCAATTGCACATCATATTTTGATGGAGCAATTCAATATTTATGCGATAATTGGAGGTATGCCTGAAGTAGTAAAAGAGTATATCGAAAACGACTCTTTTACTTCATTACCAAGAATATATGAAAGCATTTGGAGTACTTACAAAAATGATGTAGAAAAATATACATCATCATCAACAGCGAAAAATGTAATAAAGCATATTATGAGTACAGCTCATCTATATTTAGATAAAAGAGTTAAGTTTCAAAATTTTGGAAACTCGAACTATCGCTCAAGAGAAGTTGGTGAGGCTATGCGTAATCTTAATGATGCTCGAATAATTCAACTAATATATCCAACTATAAATATTGAATTTCCTATAATAGCAGACTTAAAAAAATCACCTCGACTACAATTTTTGGATACAGGACTTGTAAATCATGCTTTAAATATCCAATCAGAGATGATTGGCTTAAAAGATTTGAGTAATTCGTATAAAGGTGCAATTATTCCACATTTAATAACACAAGAATTAATTTCGTTAAACAGTGAGAAAGATAATAAACCTAATTTTTGGGTACGTGAAAAAACACAATCATCATCAGAAGTCGATTTATTAATCTCATATAAAAATATGCTTATCCCTATCGAAATTAAATCAGGTGCAACGGGTAGTTTAAAATCTTTGCATCAATTCATTGACCGTACTAACCATCATTATGCAATTAGAATATATGGTGGAGATTTTAAAATTGAAAAAACAAAGACACCAAATAAAACGCCTTACTACTTAATGAATTTACCTTATTACTTAGGAACTAAAATTGAAAAACACATCGAATATTTTATAAATAGCTATTAAAACAAACTACTTATTAGCTCAATATTTTTGACAAATCGGTTAGAGTTTTGGTTACCTCTCTGTACCCTGACGGCAAGGTAGGGTTCGATAATGTCTCGCGGAAGCCCACCCACAAAGACCTCCATTTATATAATTTTTCATTAGCAAATATTTTTCCTTTATAAATCATTATTTATCAATTAAGTATAAGATTTTGGTTTTCTGAGAGTTTAGTCCGTTATTACGGACTTTTTTCTTTATCAAGTAGATAGTAATTGGGCTAAAATCACCAACTTATTAGCTCAATGTTTTTGACAAATTGGTTAGAGTTTTGGTTAGTTATCTGTACTATTAGAAACCTCCGTTGACGTTCAGATAATAAACACTATTTTATAAGTAACAAAACACAGATAATTGGATATTTATATGGTATAACGAATAAATTACTATATTTGCACAAAGTACAATATGTAAATAATAAACATGATAGCAAGAGAACTATATATTAATCGCATTAGACCATTTATTGGCAAGGACTTAATAAAGGTATTGACTGGTCAAAGAAGAGTTGGAAAAAGCATGATTTTAAGATTTATTGCTGATGAAATCAAGAAAGCTGACTTAAATGCTAACTTAATTTTTATTGATAAAGAGGATTATATCTTCGATTCAATAAAGAATCATGCTGATTTAGATAAATATATTATATCTAAAGAAAAGCCGGAAATGAATTATTTGTTTATTGATGAAGTTCAAGAAATTGAGGGTTTTGAGCTTATTCTAAGAAGCTATAATAGAAGAAGTAATTTTGATATTTATTGCACCGGAAGTAATGCAAAAATATTTTCGAGTGAGTTAGCCACGTATCTATCAGGAAGGCAAATAATTTTTCAAATAGGAAGTCTAAATTTTACGGAGTTCTGTGAGTTTCATAGTATTGAAATCAATCAAGATTCATTACTAAAATATATAAAATATGGTGGCTTACCTTATCTAAAGCATTTGCCTGATAATGATGAAATTAGATTTGAATATCTCAATAATATATTTTCTACAATACTTTTAAGAGATGTAGTGAATAGGCATAGCATCAGAGATCCTCGTTTTTTGGTTGATTTATTAAAGTTCCTTGCAGATAATACTGGTAGTTTATTTTCTGCAAATAAGATATCAAAATATTTGAAATCACAACAAATAAATAAGAATGTAGCACTGATACTAAATTATTTATCCTATTTGCAAGAGGCATATTTTATAAATGCTGTTAACCGTGCTGACATACAAGGTAAAAAACAATTTGAGGTAGGTGAGAAATACTATTTTGAGGATATAGGTTTAAGAAATGCAATAATTGGTTTTAAAATGTCGGATATTGGGAAGATTATTGAGAATATAGTTTATTTGCATGTGCGAAATAATGGTTACTCGGTGCGAGTTGGGTTCTCAGATAATAAGGAAATAGATTTTATTATTGAAAAAAATAATGAACGCGTTTATCTACAAGTTTGTTATCTACTATCGGAGCAAAAGACAATAGACCGTGAGTTTGGTAATTTGATGAAGATAAAGGATAATTATCCAAAATATGTAATTTCATTTGATTCTTTCTCAGCAATAAATACATTCGAAGGAATTAAACACTTTACACTTTTCGATTTCCTTACAAAGTTTTAAGGGTAACGGAGTATTCGCCCTATTTACCTATTTCTTAAAAAGAAAAAAAGTCCGTTATTACGGACTAATTTGCAATCGAAAAACTATCTGATTTTTTAATCAGGAATCAAAGGTAATGAAAAAACAAATACTGCCTTGAAATAGGGAATATTTCTCTTTTGCCTTCGGAAACATGGGGTTTTCCGAGAGAT
>QMPG01000456.1 GCA_003648455.1 Bacteroidota bacterium | reverse complement strand
TCGGGGTTTACTTGCGTGAGCTCACCGCCAACTGGCGGTTCGGTTCCCGCTTTGCACCCCACTATCTATCACACATTCATACAATTCACTTCGTTTTTGCATGAATAAAGCGGGTTAAGTTGAACTTCATTCACTAATAACCAAATCCATTTTCACATCATATTTGTCGTGAGGGATATTATCTAATAATTGAAAGTCAAAACAAACACCAATCTTTTTAGCTTTTAAAGTTTTTAGAAGTTTGTCATAATAAGCTTTACCCCGCCCCATTCGGTTGTTTTGTTTATCAAATGCAACTCCGGGAACAACAATTAAGTCAATTTCATTCTCATTCTCAAAAACTTTTCCACCAGGCTCAAGTATTTCATATTTATCACCGGCAATTAAATCTTCTTTTCCTGTAAATTTTTTTAAAATTAAATTATCTCCATCAACCGAAGGTAAAATTATTTCTTTACACGAAGCCCATTTTATTACAAAATCGTGAGTAAAAACTTCATCCTTCATCGACCAGTAAAGCATTACAGTCTTAGTATTAATAAAAAAGTCATTCTGCTCAAGCTTTAAAAAAATATTTTTTGAACGTAATTTTTTTTCTTCAAAGCTGACCTCAGCCTTAAGTGCTTTTATTTTTTTTCGTAAAGCTTTCTTTTCTGTATCTATCATTTTAATAAAAAATTATTGATCACGGTTTATATTTCGATTGATTAAGAATTTTTTGCCCGTCATTATTCAACATTAAATCTTTTAGAGAAACACTTGTATTATTATCCATATACGATTTAACAATCTGCCATCCCAACCATATTCCTGTTCTTGATGGCGATTCTCTTGAAAACCCTGAAGTAAATGGTCCCGGGTCAGTATATCTCTTTATTTCCATATAATCAGACGAAAAAAGAAGATTATTTTCTATTAAAAAGGTCCACATCCTTTCTTCATTTTCTTCACACCAATTCAACTGACTTGCCTTAAATGCAATTTTAATAGAATCAGGCGTGTTTGGCAACATAGCATCAATAAAATACTGAATTTTACCACGATAAATAATTCGACTCAACAAATTCTCAACCGAATCGTTATTAGGAAATTCAGTTATTGCCCATGCTTGCATGCAATCAGAAACAATGTACTTTTTATCCATTTTATATCTCAAATAAACCGGTAGTTGCAGTCTCTCATAAAAATCACAATTCTTGCCCAAATATTTATCAAGACCAATACCAAGAATATATTCATCGGTAACAATAGACTGATTAAATCCTGAAATATAGGTGTAAATTTTAGGTACATTCTTTTGCGGAAAATAATATTTGTAATGCTTAAATGCCTCGGTTAATTCATCTTCAACATCATCAAAATCACTATATGTTTTTTCTGTCTCTTTATAAATCTGCATAATAGTGAAATCCGTTAAAAACCCAGTTAGGTAATCTGAATAATTCCGGTTGTTTGTACCTCCAATATTAATAACTTTATAGTTAAAGAGTTGAAAAAAATTACCATACTTTTTTTCCAACTTTGGTATGTAATAATAAACGCTGTCCTTATTAATTGAAAACAATTCTTTATCAAAGCGATTAACTTGCAAATCTACCTTTACATCAGAAACATCAATATCAAATTTATTCCTTTTGCAGGAAATGAAAATTAAAGAACAAGCAATCAGCAGTGTAAATATTTTTTTCATAATATGACTTTTATTTATTAGTTAATAATACTACAAAAATAATAGAATAAATTTTATTATTTTTGTTAATAATTATTTATTAAGTTTTTACATAAATACTAAAAACAAAATTATGAAAAATAGAACAATATTATATAAAGCATCAATAGTAATTATATTATTTTTTACGGCAAGCACAACATTTTCTCAAGGTTTAAGATTAGGATTTATTGCCAGTCCTCAAGTTTCATGGATAAAGTCGGATATAAATAAAGTAAAAACTGATGGAAATTTGTTTGGCTTCGATTTTGGCTTAAATGCCGATTTCTTTTTTACAAAAAATTACGCTCTATCAACAGGCATAACTATTAATAACGTTGGAGGAAAATTAAATTATTCAGACCCTGTTTCTCTTCAAGCATCAGATTCTCTGTACAATTTTGCCGGAGGAACATCAATTACCTATAAACTGCAATATTTAAAATTTCCCTTATCAGTAAAATTAAAAACCAATCAAATAGGTTACTTTACTTACTATGGACAGTTTGGATTAACCCCAAAAATTCTTATTGGAGCTAAAGCAGATGTGTCTTCCTACAGTATTAATGAAGTTAATATTATTGATGAGATAAACTTTTTCAACCTTAGCTATAATGTTGGTGGTGGTATTGAATACTCTCTAGGTGGTAATACAGCAATTACTGTAGGCGTAATTTACACAAACGGATTTATTGATGTAACAAAAAACGAGAATAACGCAAAAGACAAAACTGTAGTTAACAGTGTTACATGTAAACTTGGTATTATGTTTTAAAATTATTTGAATAAAAAATTTAAGCTGTTGAAAATTTAAAGCTTATATTATCTTTATACTTTTATCTTGAAAAAACAAACTCATGAAAATAGCATTAGCACAGTTAAACTATCATATAGGAAACTTTGAGGCAAACGTTTCAAAAATTACACAGTCAATAAATAAAGCAAAAAATGATAATGTCGATTTAATTATTTTTTCCGAATTATCTGTTTGCGGTTACCCCCCACACGATTTATTAGAACAAGAAAATTTTATTACTAATTGCAATATTGCAGTAGAACAAATTGCTGTTCAATGTTCGGGTATTGCGGCAATTGTTGGAGCACCAAGCATAAACCCAAATAAAAAAGGAAAAAACTTATTCAATTCAGCCTTCTTTTTGGCAGAAGGGAAAATACAAGAAATTTTCAATAAATCACTTTTACCAACCTATGATATTTTTGATGAATATCGCTATTTTGAACCAAATTCAGAATTTAAGACAATAACATATAAAGGGGAAAAAATTGCAGTTACTATTTGCGAAGATTTGTGGGACAAACAACCTGTAAATAATCAATTTGCAAGAAATCAACTTTATATTAATTCGCCTATGGATGAATTAAGCAAACTCAATCCTGACTTTGTAGTAAATATATCGGCATCGCCATTTTCGTTTAATCAATCCGAATTACGAAAAGATATTTTAATTGATAAAGCAAAAAACTTTAACACCCCTATTTTTTATGTTAACCAAGTTGGAGCACAAACCGAGTTGATATTTGACGGTGGTTCAATGATTTTAAATTCTTCCGGCAGTATAGCTGACAGACTTCATTTTTTTCAAGAAGATTATAAAGTTTTTGATTTATCAGATATTAATAATCTTAATTATACTGAACCAAAGCTGCAAACTATTGAGAAAATTCATGATGCCTTAGTTCTCGGTATTCGCGATTATTTTAATAAGATGAATTTTAAGCAGGCAACATTAGGCTTATCAGGAGGTATTGATTCTGCAGTAACAGCAGTACTTGCCGTACGT
>QMPG01000455.1 GCA_003648455.1 Bacteroidota bacterium | reverse complement strand
TTTGGATTACAATATGAATCAGAATATTACAATACCGATCAATTGATAAATAATATTAAGAAACATTTCAATATTTTTGAAGAAGAAACTCTATTTGAATTCATCGACAAACTACTTATTGAATTGAAAAAAGATAGTGAAAGCAAAGAATAACGTGTGGTAACACGCAATATAAAAAATTGGGCAGAAAGTGGTAAATATGAACATTTTAACAATAAATAAACAGCGTAGTAAAATGAAAGTTAGGTGTTTCAAAACGCCCAACTTTTCATATTGCCATCCGTTACCACACATTAAAATGAAAAAGATACTATCGACAATATTGACTCTGATTCTAACATTTTCCGCCTTTGGAAATGATGGAGTTTATTTGACAAAGGGAAGTGTGATTTATCCAACGCAGGAGACAAAAATAACATTGGACAAGGAAATCCTGTCATTCACAGTTAGAGATAGAGTGGCTTATGTTAATATTCAATTCCAGTTCAACAATCCTGAAAATATTGACAGAAAACTATTAATCGGATTTCAAGCTCCAACAGCGTTAGGTGATGTTTCAGACTCTTTGAGTAACCTTAATCAAATAAATGACTTCATGATTATTCAAAATGGACAAATTCTTCCTTATAAATTGAAAGCTGCTGAATGCGAAGATTGTGAACTGAAAAACCCAAAAGACTTGCATTTCTCTCAAATGGAGCCAGGGATTTTTGTCTTTCTTTTTGAAATTACATTTAAGCCTGGATTAAATCAGATAAATCACAGTTATAATTTTCCAGCAAGCAACAATGTAGTAATGGATGAATTTTATAATTACATTTTGACAACAGGTTCTAAATGGGCTGGCGGAAAAATAAAGGACTTAACTATCAATATTGACATTGGACAAAATAAATACTTTTATGTCAACGATATTTTCGGTCAAACTGCAAATTGGTCAATAATTGGTACGGGAAAAGTAACTAATGATAAATTCGACTATATAGACAATGATACATGTCGAATGGTCAGAACTCTTGATGGTAAACTTCAAATTAAAGTAGCAGATTATGAACCAATAAAAAACATTGAATTTGGAATAGTTAGCAAGTATACTTTTTCAGTTTATCCGGTATACCATAAAAAGTACAAAGAAGGCAACATTGTTGGCATAGGTCGCTTGGACTTAGAAGGCGATTACACAAAAAAAGAACTCCGACTAATGAGAAATACGATTTATGCTCAATACGGTTATGAATTTAGCAGTCCTGACCTTAAAGAATATTTTAACCAATTTGCATGGTATATACCTGACCCGAATTTAAAAATGGAAGACATCATATTGACCGAAAAGGAAAAAGAATTTATAGAGAAAATATTGACAAAAGAAAAAGAATAACGTGTGGTAACAATGTATATAAAAAATTGCCGAAATAGTAGTAATATCAAGCATTGTAGTCCAATTGAACATTGTAGTAAATTGGAAAATGAGTGCTTCGAAATCGGCAACTTTTCATATACCAAACGTTAGCCCCCATTTAAAAAAATAAAAATGACCAATAATTTAAATAAACTTACAGAAATAAATCTGAGATTACTTACCAAATCTGAAAACCAGACATTATTTAAAAACCAGTTTGTTACTGAAAAAGGATTTCCAATTCCGAACCCAGACCACCTTGCCGAATTTATGGAAGAAAAAGAATTAATTATAATAGAATCTTCAAAAAGAATGCGATGTGAATTAACCGATTTTGGAAATATAGTATATCAAAAAGGAGGTTGGAAAAAATATCTAGAACTAAAAAAAGAGGCTGATGAAAAATTAATACAAGGCATAAAGGAAAAAGAAAATCTTGAACTTGAAAAAACAAAAGTTGATTTAGATTTAGCAAAAAAAATGCTCAAAGAATATCCTAAAACTAAGTGGTTTGCTAGAATTGGATTTTTTATAGCAATAGGTTTAGGACTTTTAGAAATAATAAAATTCTTAATACAATTAATGTCCAATGATTAATCCTTTTGATTTCTTTTATATCTTAATAATACTTGAATTTAAATGATTAAAAACTATAATAAATTAACTGGACTTTATAGATTTAAAAAATGGAATACTAACAATCCAAATTCTAAAACTGTTGATTTTTTTGACACACAAACCATCAAGCAGTTCACCAAAACTGGCGATAAAACTTACAGTTTCTTTGGTCAAGATTTTATGGAATTTGATTATAAACATTATTTATTTTGGTCTTTACGTTGGTTTGCAATTAGGACATATAGACCTATCAAACAGTTAAATAAACAAAGTAAAAGACATATTACAATTGTAGTACTTATGTTAATTACAATCTTAGTAATGATATTGATTGCATATAAACAAGGAATCTTAAAATAAAAAACGGGGGCTAACAGCAAATTATATCCCATAGCCGGTTAGTAGAAATTAAGAAAAATGAGAAGTAAAATAAACATCCAAGTAGTCAACAAAAATCCTGCAAATAAACGGCTACGGGGCATATTTGCGACACGTTATGGGGCATTAAAATGAAGAAACTAACCTACATAATAATATTGATAATTTATATTGTTTCTTGTGACACAACAGACAATGGACATTACTATGATTTTGAATATGACTACGAAATCAAAAGTTATTATTCAAATGCAGACAACCCTGAAAATTTTAGGAATTCTGAATTTTTTAGAAATGACACCTTGATTCGGAAGATTGATAAAGAAGGTGGTTGTTTAAGATTCTTTTATAATTCGACAGGACAAATTTCAGAAACAAGATGGGGACGGAATTGTAGTTATGGAATAAGAAATATATTCATCTATGATTCATTAAAAAATCATATTGGATATTACAGTACAATGGATTCGATTATCGACTTAGATACTGTGAAATATGACCAGATACTTTTCTATGATAATCAAAATAGATTAATCAAAAAGCGGACTGACAAGAGAAAAAATATGGATGGAGTTGATTTTGAAACTTGGAAACATTTTATTTATTTAAATAATAAGATTGATAGAGAGATTATATTAACAAACGGAAATACGATTTGGAATGGAAAATACTATTATGACACCAATGAAAACTTAATTAAAATTCATAGAGAAAGAAGAAATGTTTATGAGACTGAGATTTTTAAATATAATTCACAAGGTTTACTGATTGAAAAGGAAATAATTAGTACTGCCAATCCAATAACACCAGAGACAGGTTTTAGTGCTGGAAATAATAAACGCACATATGAGTACGACTCAAACGGTTTTTTAACAACAGAACGAGTACTTAATCACAAAGGAAAAGAACAGATAAAAACGATATATTTAAGAACTGAAAATAAAATAACGCCCCCATAACAAAGGCGCATAGTGCATGCCGCATTAGGTTGTAAATAAGAATATTAGAACTAATAATTAACTATATTTGTAAATAGAAAAATAAGAAATAAGACCGTTGCATAACAAGTAAGTTTTCAATTTCTCAAAAATTCTCTAAATTTTTTGGGAAATTCGATT
>QMPG01000454.1 GCA_003648455.1 Bacteroidota bacterium | reverse complement strand
AGCAATCCAATTACCGCAAATTCACAGGATACATTTACATATGAGTTACTACCTTCAGTTGGTGATTTAATAATATCAGAAGTATGCGGAGACGGTGTTGATGGAAGTAATAGCAATGATAATGGTTCTATGGAAATTTATAATACCACTTCCAATACATTATCGTTGGCAAATGTTCAGGCCAGATATTACAATTCTAATCCTGGTGCACCAACACAAACTGTTGATCTTAGTGGAACTATTGCTCCCGGTGGATATATTATTATCACCCAGAATGAAACCAACTTTAATGCTACTTATGCTCCAATCACAGCAGATTTCTCAGGTTCGAGTTTTTACTTCAATGGTGGTGATGATGGAGTAGATATTTATGATACATCAACAAGAGCTGGAATACTGGATAGTTTTAATGATAATGGTACTGGTGCATCTCCATGGACATGGAATGATGATAATGTATTTGAAAGAACATCAACAGGTGATGGAGCGCTTTCCGGCAGTTGGACAGAAAATACAATAGGTTACGGAACACCAGGTGCCGATAATGAAAATCCACTTCCCGTTACATTATCGTCTTTTACAGCTCAATATGTTTCCGGGAATTTGACATTACATTGGACTACTCAATCCGAGACTAATAATTCTGGTTGGAATATTTATCGTTCAATTTCGGATAATTTTGATGAAGCCAATAAAATCAATTCTGAACTGATTGAAGGTTTTGGAACTACGACAATACCTCACAATTATTCTTACCAAGATTTATCTGAATATATACCGGGTTCAACTTATTGGTATTGGTTAGAAAGTAAAGAATATGATGGTAGTAACGAAGTTTATAGTTCAATTTCTATCGATATACCGGAAAACAATCTTAATCCACCAGATTTATCAGATGTTTACGGATTATTCCAGAACTATCCTAATCCTTTTAACCCTTCTACAGAAATAAGCTTCTGTATGGATAGAGATGTTTTTGTAACTTTGACAGTTTATAATTTGAAAGGACGAAAAGTGAATACAATCTTTCAAAGTAATGTGAAAGCAAAAACTATCAATAAAATAATCTGGGATGGAAAGGATGAAGCTGGTAATAACGTATCATCCGGAATTTATATGTATATGTTAAAAACAGATAATGAAACATATTTAAGAAAAATGCTTCTTTCCAAATAAAAAAATTAGATGGAAAATATTTAAACCTTGTAACTAAATTTGTTAGGTTACAAGGTTTTTTTGTAGTATCTGAATGATAATTTAATAATATACTGTAATAAACAGAAATAAATATACATTTATTCGACGAAGATTTTAAAGAAATAAATTTGTGAGAAAATTCAAAAACAAAGAGGGAATTCATGAAAAACCGATGTCTTGTCTTAACTGGTGGTGGAGATTGTGCCGGTCTTAATGCTGTGATAAGGGCAATTGTAAAACGGGCATCATTTGAAAAAGATTGGGAAATTTTAGGTAGCAGAGATGCGTTTGATGGTGTTCTAAAAGTACCGATGGAGATAGAAATATTAGATAATAAAAAAGTGGCTGGAATACACGTTAGAGGTGGAACAATTCTGGGAACAACTAATAAAGGAGGTCCATTTGCCTGGCCCGTTAAAGATAAAGATGGGAAAAGGATTACAGTTGATCGTTCAGATGACCTTCTTAAAAAATTGGAATATAATAATATCGATGCAGTAATAAATATTGGTGGTGATGGCTCACAAAGAATTTCTGAAAAGCTATTTGAAAAAGGTTGTAATATTATTGGAGTTCCTAAAACTATTGATAATGATATTTCATTTACCGATTTTACATTTGGTTTTCAAACAGCAGTTGAAATTGCTACCGAATCTTTAGATAAATTAGTTACAACTGCAGAGAGTCATCATCGAGTCATTATTTTGGAAGTTATGGGAAGAGAAGCTGGCTGGATTGCTCTACATTGTGCAATTGCCGGTGGAGCAGAAGTATGCTTGATTCCAGAAATTCCTTATGATATTCAAAAAATAAAAAAACGTATTGAAGAACGAATTAGTGATGGGAAGGGGTTTGTGAATATTGTAATTGCGGAAGGAGCTTATCCTAAAAAAGGTGATATTAGTTTTAAAAAAAATACCGAGATTGGTTATAATAATATTCAATTAAGTGGTGCAGGACTGAAATTAATGCACGAACTTAAGAATTCAATGGTTAAAGCTGATATTCGTGTAACAATTTTAGGACATCTTCAACGAGGTGGTATTCCTAATTCTTTTGATAGAATTCTCGCTACACAATTTGGTGTGAAAGCATTTGAAATGGTTTTAGAACAGAAATTCGGGTATATGGTTTCTTATAAACACCCGGATATTGTTGCTGTTCCTATTAAGGATGCTATCTCTCATCTGAATCTGATTGATATTAATTCTGATTTGGTTCATACAGCACGTGGAGTCGGAATTTGTTTAGGTGATTAGTTAGTGCTTGAACGGAAATTTATTTGATCTTGATAAACAATTTAAAAAAAGAAAAAACTTGTCATTAATTAATACAATTTTTGTTTTTGCAAAAATGAAATTCGGAGGATCTAAAATGAATAAGGTTAAGATTGGAATATTAACTTCTGGTGGAATAGCTCCTTGTTTATCATCTTCAATTGGTAGATTAATAATTAAATACACGGAGTTAATTCCTGAAGCAGAAATAATTTGTTATCTAAATGGATATCAAGGTTTGTTATTAGGTAAAAATATCAAAATAACAGAAAATGTAAGAAAGAATGCCAAAATATTATATAAATATGGAGGAACAGCAATTGGAAGCAGTCGAGTTAAACTTTCCAATGTGAAAGATTGCATCAAGAAAGGTTATATAAAAGGTGGAGAAAATCCACTTCAAGTGTCAGCAGAGCAACTTAAAAAAGATGAAATTACAATTCTTCATACAATAGGTGGAGATGATACAAATATTACAGCATCCGATCTTTCAGCTTTTTTGGATGAAAGAGGTTATGATCTAACCGTTGTTGGGCTTCCTAAAACAGTAGATAACGATGTTTTCCCAATTCATCAAACTTTAGGATCTATTACAGCTGCTGAACAAAGTGCTCTTTTTTTTGAAAATATTGCGAATGAAAATACAACCAGTCCGCGTCAACTACTTATTCATGAAGTAATGGGAAGAAACTGCGGTTGGTTAACATCTGCAACAGCTTATGAATATCGAAAACGTTTACAATTAAAATCATTTTTACCGGAGATTCTTCTTGAAAAATCACGCTGGGATATCGATGCTATCTACATTCCTGAAATAGATTATGATTTTGATGAAGAAATTGAACGCTTGAGAAAAAGAATGGATGATAAAGATGGTGTAAATATTTTCTTAAGTGAAGGTGCTGGTGTTGAGAGAATAATTGCTGAAAAAGAAGCAAATGGGGAAATAATTAATAGAGATGCGTTCGGTCATGTGCGATTGGATGAATTGAATCCAGGACATTGGTTTTCCCAGAAATTAACACAAGCATTGAATGCAAAAAAAGTATTAATTCAAAAAAGTGGATATTTT
>QMPG01000453.1 GCA_003648455.1 Bacteroidota bacterium | reverse complement strand
TATGTGGCTTCAATACCTGTATCAGAAATTACAACTTCTATTAATGAAACAGGAATGGTTATGGTATATCAATTTTATAATAATATAAATATGGCTCTTCCTATGACGGCTACCTATGATGGTTATACTAAGCATATAGATTATGCGTATGGGGTTGGTGAAGTTGCTATTATCATTAAGGATAGTGATCTATATACTTTATCGCCTTCGAGTGATATTACTTATCGTATTGTTATTATTGAAGGTTCTGTAATGTCAAGAAATACAGATGTCGATTTTAACAACTATCAAGAAGTCAAGACCGTGTTTAATTTGAAAGACTAAATTCCTTTTACAGATTTCGTATACAGTTATTATGTTCAAACTGAATATAGAAAGAGCAAAGCTATTAATTATCAGCTTTGCTTCTTTTATCTTTTTTAGTATATTTGTCCGAATGGACGAATTAAGAATGCTCGATGATATTTTAATCCAATTGAGGGACAAAACAGTTGAAAACCCGTTGGTGAAAGAAGATATTATTTGGTATGCAGGACATCTTTTTACAACGAATGACAGGGATAGGCGAACTGTGTTAGAGAAACTAATAAAGGACGGATATGCTGACCGACTTGACTTGCCTGTTTCAAAAGACAATCCCACTTTAATTGATAAATATTTCATAACATTTGAAGGATTGATATTTATTAGAAAAAGAGGTTATATTTCTGAATATAGAAAAGAGCTAAGAAAAAAATGGTTAGATATTTCAAAAACAATTATCCTAATTCTTGGGTCTGTAATTTCGGCTTCTTATTTTTCGATTCAGATATGGCTTTTTTTCTGTAGGCTCTATACATCCAGTCCCCTATAAAAGCACCTATTGTTAGATGCCAAAGCGTAATTAATGATACTATAAGAACTATTACACTTGCTAAAAATCCTATGATATAAAAAGCTAGTATTGGATAAAAAATAGCAGTTTCGCATATATTCTCCATTTTTTCTAATTTTAATTGATTAATAATAAACGCTTGCCCAACAAAAACTAAAAATCATTTTTCTGGCGTTTGCTCGCGTGGGGCGGGCTGCGGTATTTTGGCATCACAAATCATTCTGATTTGTTTTTTTGACGGAAATGATGAGTGCAAACAGAAATGATTTGTTAACTTTACAACGATGAAACGAACTACCAAACTAAACCAAAACGAATTATTAGTTCCATCGTTAGGGTATATTCTCAAAAAGTATAATTATGACAGAACAGGAAAATGATTTTTTAAGATTAGCTGTAGTTGAACAAATAACTTATAGTGAAATAAGCAAGATTCTTAAAATTGACAAGACTAAAATTTCAAATCTCTGGGATAAATTAAAACAAGAGCGAGAACAATTATCAGCAATAAGAAAAATATGGAAGTCTAAGTTTACAAATACTGATGCTTATGAAAGTTTCTGGGGATTTAGAGATTGGTATATAAATTCAAAGAGAGAGTGTCATTATTGTAAAATAACAGAAAATGAATTACATCTATTATGGGAGAAAACAAGTGATTTAACAAAGCGTAAGAGAGGAAGAAAACTTGAAATTGAAAGATTAATGCCAAATGAAGATTACGATAATATTAAGAATCTTGTATATTCTTGTTATTGGTGTAATAATGCAAAAACAGATACATTTTCTGAATCAGAATTTAAGTCTATAGGTGAAGAGATTTCTAAAATTTGGAAGAATCGCTTAAAAAAATAAAAAATGATTACAGATAAACAAACCGATAAAATATATTTCTCAGAATATTTAAAAGATAATAAATACACCAAAGATTTAGGAGAAATCCAGAATGTATTAGATTTATTCAATGTAGATTATGATTTTTTACCTAAAACAAAAGATATTTGGGCAAGAGATTATATGCCAATACAAATAAGTCAAAATGATTTTGTAGAATATCAATATAAGCCTGATTATTTACAGAATAAAAGAGATATTAAATATCAAACAAATCCAACTGAAGTATGTAAAGCATTAAATATTCAAACAAGAAGAACAAATCTGATTATTGACGGTGGAAATGTTATTAAATCGGTGAATTGTGTGATTGTTACAGATAAAGCATTAATTGAAAACAAAGAATTATACCCAACAGAAGAGTTGTTTGTATCTGAATTAAAAAAAGTATTTAAAGTTAAAAATGTGATTATTATCCCTTGGGATAAACAAGAGAATTTTGGTCACGCTGATGGAATGATTAGGTTTATCAATGACAAAACTGTTTTAATGAATGGCTATCTTGAAGAAGATAAGTCTATGCAGATAATGTTTGATAGGCTAAGAGTAAATAATATAGAATGGAAATTTCTTCAATATCACGTAAAAGAAGAAAACAAAAAGAATTGGGCATATATCAATTTCTTACAACTTAAAGATTTAATATTAGTTCCAAAATTAGGGATAGAAGAGGACGAGCAGGCGTTGGAGCAGATACGTGATTATTTTTCTGAATTTTACCAACCTGATAAAATTCTACCTGTAAGTGTAAAAACAATTATTAAAGGAGGTGGAGCTTTAAATTGCATAAGTTGGAATATAAAGAATCCTGATTAGATAGGAAATGATTAACAAACATACCCTAACACAATATAGAGGAGCAGTAGCGGTTCTCAGCTCGCGGGCACGGTAGGTGCTTCTCCAACCCCGAAAAATCTTTTGATTTTTCTTTTATTAGTGACGAATTTAATACAAAAAACAAAAAGAATTTTCTAAATTTACCAACGATGATAAAAACTACCAAACCAATCGCTACCGCCCACTATATCAGCCGTTGGCAAGCACTTCAAGAGACGAGAACTAAATATCGAGAGTAAACGAATAAAAATCAAAACCGATTGATTAAATGTTGAAAGCAATTGAGGACATATTAAAAGTTTCGGAGGTCAAATGGACAGAAGTCGGAGGCGTGTCGGCAGTGTCCGAAAGCACATCTACAATGGTCGGAACCGTATCGACAGTCGTCGGAACCACGTCGACAGCGTCTGAAAGCACATCGACAGTCGTCGGAAGAGCATCGACGGTGTCCGAAATCGTATCGACAATGGTCGGAACTGCATCTACAATGAACGGAAGAGCATCAACATCGGTCGGAAGAGCAGTAAATTTCTTTCAGACTGCTTTAATATCTAAAATAAATGTTGTAACTTGTTGGCATTAATAACTAAAAATAACGGAAATGAATAAAAGACAAGAGGCTTACAAGTCAATGGCAATGAAGACAACGGGCGAAATGCACCGCCACGATGCAATTTGGAACAAGAACAAGGTGATTGGCGGAACGGTTACGAAAATTGAAACATTGTTCGAGGGGATTGATACAGCAAACGCTCGTCAGAATATGAAAACTGAGGGTGCAACTCAAAAAAAGAACTCGTTTAGAAAGCAAGTTGATAAAACATCAGATATATTCTTAGGCATTTTTCGTTCTTACGCAAAAACAACAGGAAATGATGAATTATATCAAAATTCTAATCTATCATTATCAGAAATAAAAGACATAAAAGACACCGAAATAAC
>QMPG01000452.1 GCA_003648455.1 Bacteroidota bacterium | reverse complement strand
TCTATTTATTATCTACATTTATTTTCAACATAAATTATATTTGTCTTTAATTAGATTCCTGCTTTCGCAGGAATGACATGTACATCTCTTTAGGTATCAAGTTCTTTAAACAACTGTGCTGTTTTACGTTTATATATACCAATTCCGGAAAGCATTGTTCCTAAAACAACAGAAAACAATCCGGGAATAAAACCAATATAATAAGCAGTATCGGTAATTTTTGCTCTAAAAACACTTGGCACCATCATTTTCGAATCTTTCATTATGCCTCCAATATTAATTCCTACTTCTTGTATCCAGTATGAAAAACCAAGTCCAATTATTGTACCAATAACAGAGCCAATAATTCCAATAAAGATCGATTCTATAATCATTGAACGATAAACGTGACCTTTTTCTTCTCCAATAGCAAGGCGAACACCCACTTCACCATATCTTCTTAATCCGCCAATTAAACCGGTGTTCCACAATACAATAGACATTGCAAAAATAAATACAAAAACAAGTATGCCAACAAAGTTATCAATGTAATCAAAATAACCTGACATCATCGATTCGTTTTTCAGTCTTGACATAACAGGAGAGAATTCATCGTTAATATCAGAATACTTAGCATTAAAAGATTGTTCAATTTTCATGGCTTCCAAATCATCATAACTGTGAGTTCCCAGAAAGCCGAGAATCTCACTGCAAGCGTCATGCATGTCAAGAGCATCTTGTATTCCTGAAATATCAGCAATCATTCCGCTTCTGTCCATCATTTCCATCCCAAAATCAATTGTTCCTGTAACAACAAAATTTTGAATTGACATAGCTCCATACATTGTAGATGTTATCAAAGTAACTGTTGATCCGGGTTCAACCTCAAGTTTGTCGGCAAATTCATCGCTAAGAAGCACTTCGTTTGACTTTTCAGGAAATCGTCCTTTGCGTAATGCATCGCGAATGTTTAACCTGTCAATCTCTTTACTGTTTTTTGATAATAAATCAATCGATATTCCTGAAACAATACCTTGTTTTTTAGTCTCACCATTTTCATCGGGGGAATCAAGCAAACCGCCAAAATTTATTCGCTTTACAATTTCCAAACTAGGGTAGTCTTTGTGTACTTTACTTATCAAGTCGTTAACATTCAATAATGCAAGGTCATTGGGTACTTGTGATTTATTTTTAGCGTAGGCACGAGTCATTATTTTAACATGACCGGAAGAATAATTTGCTGTAGTTTCAATCATATCGCCCAAAACACCTGTCATATAGCAAAACATTAAAACTGTAAGCGAAACACCAGCAGCAACAATAAGGATCGGCATTAAACTGCGACTTCTGTCTCTTAATAATCCTTTAATTAAAAATCTTATCATTGTATTTTTCCTTTAATTGCGTCAGTAGGGTTCATTTTAGAAATTCTATGAGCAGGCATATAACTAACTATTGTAGTTATTATTAATACCAGCAATACTGTTGATATTATTAAGCCCAACCCGTAAACAGGGAATATTTTTTCGGCAATGGGAATCCCCATATTATCAGTACCTGCAGGCATTGAGATACCGATTTTCATTTGCCATAATAGAAATGGAACACCATAAATTGCACCAATTATTACAGCAAGTATTGCATGCATAGCTCCTTCTACAGTGAAAAGACCAACAACTTGTTTTCGGGTCATTCCCATTGCAATGTATGTTCCAATTTCTTTTTGTCTTTTAAAGATTGAAAGCACTTGTGTGTCGAATATTGCCAACATTGCCAATAAAAGTAAAATGAAATATAATACAGAACCTCCAACTTTTTTCATTTTTATCAATTCTGTCATCTCTTTCATTAAAAATTCATGACTTTTATATTCCCAGCCTGGGATAATGCTATTCATATCACAATTTTTATCAATAACAAAAAAAGTAGCCTCACCGGGTGTTTGCATCATTTTTTGATGATTTTCAAGAGATAGGTACATTTGTCCGGCATCTACCGATGGTACATCACAGTGAAATATTTTAACAATTTTAACTTCTTCTGCATCAAATGTACCATTTGCATCTCGCCATCTTATTGTAGTTATATCTCCTTGTTTGAGTTTGCAGCTGTTTGCCATTCGCTGTCCAATAATAACCGGTATTTCTTTTGATTTAACATTTAGTTCGGCACTTGGTATTGCTATTACTTTTTGATCAGGTCTAATTCCTCGTAATATTATACTTTGCAGTCTGCCATCTGGATAAATTGTTCCCTGAGATATTAATATTGGGGTTACTTTTCCTTCGGAAGTTGCCTTTTTTAATAATTCGGGAATTTGAGCATGACTTTCTTCGTAAGAGAAGAAATCATAAGGGTCGAAATTTTGTTGCCAGTATTGGCCATTACCAACTTCCCAGTTTTGCATGTCTATTTTGGCTTGGTAATTCCATCCGTCAATCATACCATATTGCCAAATAATAAGTATGTATGTAAAAGACAATACAAACACATTGAGCCATGTACGCAAACCTGCGCCAACAAGGTTTCGATAGGCTAATTTTAATGCTAACATAATTACTGCTCCTTATTAGTTTTAATTATCTCATCTTTTACAATCTTACCATCTTCGAGCAAAATTTTTCGTCTCAAATACTGAATAACTTTTTCGTCGTGAGTAGCAAAAATGAATGTTGTTTTAAGTTCTTCATTCAATTTAACCATCATTTTTAGGATGTTGTGAGAATTAGCTGAATCGAGATTTGCTGTAGGTTCGTCTGCCAAAACAATTTTGGGTCTTTTTACCATAGCTCTTGCAACGGCAACTCTCTGACATTCACCACCCGAAAGTTGAGCAGGACGTGATTTAACTTTGTCGGTTAATCCAACCCAATCTAAAGCATCCATAACGGCTTTTTTGCGTTGAGATGCACTCATATTTATTAACAGTAATGGAAATTCAACATTCTCATAAACAGAATAAACCGGTAACAAATTATAGGTTTGAAAAATAAAACCAAGATATTGTCTTCTTAAAATTGCGGCGTTTTTAATATTAAGTTTACCTATGTTCATGCCAAGAACATTTGCATATCCTTCACTGGGGATGTCTAATGAGCCCATAATATTTAAGAGTGTAGTTTTACCGGAACCACTTGGACCAACAATTCCTGCAAACTCTCCTGTGTTAAATGTTAGGTTTATACCATTTAAGGCTGTAAACTTTCCTTTTCCAATCGGAAAATTTTTAACGAGATTGTTAATAGTTATTAATTTATTTTGTTCCATGCTATATAGTTAAATGTTTAAAGTTTAATGTTTAATGTTTAATGTTGCCAACACATGACAGATTTTTCTAATTATTTGACAGAAAGTGAAAAACGCCTGTAACTATTATAAAACAAACCTGTCAGGGTTTTTCCCAAATGTTTCAAGTTAAGACTTTTATTTTTATATACATAATCATTTGAATTTAACCCGGAAAATTCATTAATTTTCTACGATTAAGTAATACCAACAAATTTGGGTATTTCATTAACCCCAAATTTGGGTATTACTAAATCGGGGTTTACTTGCGTGAGCTCACCGCCAACTGG
>QMPG01000451.1 GCA_003648455.1 Bacteroidota bacterium | reverse complement strand
TTTGTACTTTCTTATTAAGAAAAGGGAATAGGTATTCCCGAAAGTAAACGCGATGAAAATAACGCATCGGCGGTGGCATGTAGGCACTAGGAATATTGGCAATACAAAAAGGCATGGTGATTCTTTGGAAATTTAATTTTTACAAACGATTAATTACCTAAATTTGTACGTAGTAAACTAACTAATAATAGATGAAAAACCCATCAAATACGCAAAGACCTAAATTTCATATTATTAAGAAATATAAACCTGTTGCTATATGCGAAATATACGCAATAGGTGTTGCGGATATAGATAGTTGGGCTTAATACAAAAAAACAAAATACTATGATTGAAACATTATTAATCACATTGATTATTCTTGCAATAGCAAATATTGTAATAGGATTAAAGAAAAAAGTTACTCTTGATATTAAACCCCAATTAAAAGATGTTGAAGAATCCATTTTAAAGTTTGATACAACTTTAGAGCGAACTGAAAAATCAATCAAAGATGAGTTTCAAAGAAATAGGTCAGAAACTAATGGTATTTCAAAAACAAACAGAGAAGAATTAACAAAATCACTTAGTTTATTTGGAGAACAATTCTCTAAAAATGTTAAAGAATTGAATGACTTATTGAATGATAAATTTGCAATTCAGAATAAACAGCAAGTCGAATTTAATAAACAAACAAGTGATAGTACAAAAGAAAATAGAAATGAATTATCAAAATCACTAAAATCATTTGAAGAAAAATTTTCAGAGAATATTAAAAACTTAAATGACCTGTTACGACAAAATTTCGGAGATTTTAATAAACAACAAATTGACTTAAATAAACAGGCTACAGAAAATATAAAAAATGTAGAAAAAACAATTGAGAAAAATCTTAAATCAATCAGAGAAGACAATACTATTCAACTCAATGAAATGAGAAAAACAGTTGATGAAAAACTTCAAACTACTTTAGAAAAACGATTAGGTGAATCATTCAAACAAGTAAGTGATAGACTAGAACAAGTGCATAAAGGATTAGGTGAAATGCAAAATATCGCAACTGGAGTTGGAGATTTGAAGAAAGTTTTATCTAATGTTAAAACAAGAGGTGTACTTGGAGAATATCAACTTGAAAATATATTAGAACAAATATTAACTCCTGACCAATATGCAAAAAATGTTGCAACTAAAAAAGGTAGCCAAGCCAATGTTGAGTTTGCATTAAAATTACCAGGAAAAGAAGCAGGAAAAGAAGTATGGCTGCCAATTGATTCTAAATTTCCAATTGAGGATTACGATAGACTTCTTGATGCATTTGATAAAGGAGAGAAAGAAGGTATAGAATCCGCACAAAAAGTTTTAATAAAAAAGATTGAAAGTTTTGCAAAAAGCATAAGTGAAAAATATATTGACCCACCTCATACAACCGATTTCGGTATAATGTTTTTACCAGTTGAAAGTTTATATGCAGAAGTTTTAAGGCATCCCGGATTATTTGAAATACTTCAAAGAAAGTATAAAATAACTGTTACTGGACCAACAACTTTATCTGCATTATTAAATAGTTTACAAATGGGATTTAGAACACTTGCTGTTCAAAAAAGAAGTAGTGAAGTTTGGGACATCTTAAAAGCAGTAAAGTTTGAATTTAAAGAGTTTTCAGGGGTTTTAACAAAAGTACACAAACAACTAAATACTGCTTCTGGCACACTTGAAACATTACGTACAACAAGAACGAATGTTATGGAAAGAAAGCTTAAAGATGTTGAAACCTTTACTGCATTAGAATCAAAAGAAATATTAGAATTACCAGATAGTATTGAAGTTGAAGAGTCAGATAATGAATAACATTGATAACTTAAAAAAAGATTTAAACAAAGAGCAATTAGAGGCTGTTACAGAAACAGAGGGCTTTGTGAGAGTAATTGCAGGTGCTGGTTCGGGAAAAACAAAAGCTCTTACTTCAAGATATGCCTACATTGTTGAAGCATTAGGAATTAATTCTTCTAATATCCTTTGTGTAACCTTTACTAATAAGGCTGCACAAGAAATGCGAAAAAGAGTAAAAAGATTGGTTGGGGAAAATTCGGATTTGAGTTATATTACTACTTATCACGGGTTTTGTGTTAGAGTTTTAAGAGAAGATATAAACAAAATAAAATATCCTAAAAACTTTATCATAATGGATGTTGAAGACCAAAAAACTGTTCTTCGACAAGTATATAATGAACTTGGTTTAACCTCAAAAGTATTCACTTTCAAACAAGTATTAAGATATATAAGCAAACAAAAAACCTCACAAGAATATCTACAATATATCCTCGAATCTAAGAAGAAAGAAACCGATAATGAAATAGAAAAAGTATTTATAAGGTACTTAGAAAAACAACAACGGAATTTTGCCTTAGATTTTGATGACTTACTGAATTTTGCACTTTATATATTTGTAAACAATCCAGATGTTCTTGAAAAGTGGCAGAAAAGACTGCATTATATTCAAGTTGACGAAACTCAAGATAGTTCACAAAAACAATTTATACTAATTGAGATGCTCTCACAAATTCATAAAAATCTTTTTGTTGTTGGTGACCCAGACCAAACCATTTACGAATGGAGAGGTGCTAAACCAGAAATTTTAGTTGATTTTGATAAACAATTCCCTGATTCAAAAACTATTATAATGAATCAAAATTATCGTTCAACACCTAATATCTTAAATCTTGGAAATCATATTATTAAAAATAATAAGATTAGGGTTGATAAAGATATGTTTACTCAAAATCCTGAAGGCGTTGAAGTTGTCCATTTTCACGGTCAAAATGATTATAAAGAAGGTTTATGGGTTGCAAATGAAATTAAGAAACTTGTCGCTGACGAAACGTGTAAATATTCAGACTTTGCCATATTGTATAGAGCCAATCACATTTCACGCAGTATTGAACAATCTCTAATTAGAGAGAATATTCCTTATTCTGTTTTTGGTGGCATTAGATTTTTTGAACGTAAAGAAATTAAAGATGTACTTGCCTATTTAAGATTAATTGAATTTGGAGATGATTTTTCTTTTCTAAGAGTAGTGAATACTCCAAGCAGAAGTCTAGGTAAAAAGTTTATTGAAAATATAGCCAAAATTGCCGAAAAAGAAAATATCTCTCTTTACTCAGCATTAGAAGAAAATATATCACAAAAGGATTTAAGCCGTAAAGGAGCAATAGAATTTATAGAACTAATTGAAAAGTATAAAAAATCAAAAAATGATTTAATTATTTCAGATTTAGTCAAGGAAATAATGGACGAAAGTGGTCTTTCTGCGTATTATAGAACAGATGGAGATACAGATAGATTAGACAATATAAAAGAACTTCAAAACTCTATAATTTTATTAGAAACACAGGATGAAGAACAAATAAATCTTACTGAGTATTTGCAAGAAATTGCACTCTATACAAATATGGATATAGAAGACGATAAAAATGATAGAGTTAAATTAATGACCATTCATACTTCTAAAGGTTTAGAATTTCCTTTCGTTTTTCTTTGCGGTTTTACAGAGGGCGTTCTACCAAGTGCAATGTCAATTAAG
>QMPG01000450.1 GCA_003648455.1 Bacteroidota bacterium | reverse complement strand
CTTTGCTCGGACTTCAGATATCTGTCAGCCGTTAGGCATCATTGCCCATTTAGGAGATGATAGAATATGAAACTGTTTACTATTGATAAAAATGGAAAACTAATTCCATATAAGGAACACCCCTTCAAGGATTCCAAGCAGGAAGCAGATTTGGAAGTATTGCTTGAGAATAACCCTGAATATTTTTTTGAAGGAAGTAAAGTTCTTATAATTGGTCGCCAAGTTACTACAAATCTAAACTCTTTTGTAGATTTATTGGGGATTGATAAAGCTGGTAATGCAGTAGTTGTAGAATTAAAGAGAGGGAAAACCCCTCGTGAAACAATTGCTCAGCTACTGGAATATGCATCTTTTGTTGAAAACTTAGACTATTCTCAATTAAATGATATTTATCAAGACTATTCTGGTGAAGAAAGTAGTTTAGAAGATTATCACCAACAATATTTTCAAAATGAATTAGATGAAAACATCTCATTTAATAAGTCAACAAAACTTATCATAGTGGCTCAAGAAATTTCAAAAGAAATTCGACAAACAGCACTTTTTTTAAAGAGAAAGGGGATTGATATTTATTGTATGGAATTTAAGTATTTCGAAACTAAATCTGGAGAAAAAATAATCTCGAGTGATTTTGTTGTTGGTGAAGAAGAATTTATACATCGAAAAGTTCAATCTGCTTCACTTCCCAAAGTTGATGAAAAGCAATTTTTAAGTTCATTGGACAAAAATGGATTAGAAGTTTTTCAGCCGCTATTTGAATTTGCAAAACAAAATGGTTTAATGTTCAGATGGGGGTCAAAAGGATTCTCATTAAATGTTGAATTGGATACTGGCTTTGTTGGTCTATTTTTTGGATATCCCCCTAATTCTGTGTTCAAACAGAGTATTTATACGGGATTTGAAGAGATTACAAAAAAAGTTAACAATCCGGATGGAATTATTGAATTCTATAAAGAACGCCTTGAAAATCTTGGTTACTTTATAAAAGCAAAATCAAATCTAAAATGGGTGATTGATAAGGCTTATTCAGAAAATGAGGTTAAACAGTTTTTTGGTATTATAGAGGAGGTAATTTCAAAGATAAAGGAAAGAGGCTTGAGATAAATGGGCAACGATCACATAACACAGCATATACGGTTCACCTCGTTCGCCCAAATTTTGCCTTCCGCGGACTTCGCAAACACGTAAACCCTTATAATGTAATAGTTTAAAATAAGGAGAATGTAATGAGAACATTTAAAGGAGGTATTCATCCTAAGGATTATAAGCATTTCTCAAATAAAAAACCGATTGAGAAAATGCCATTGCCAAAAAAGGTTATTATACATCTTTCACAGCATATTGGAAAGCCATCTCAGGCAATTGTAAAAAAAGGTGATTTAGTAAAAACAGGACAAAAAATTAGTGAGCCAGCTGGTTTTGTCTCTATTCCAATGCATTCTTCAATCTCTGGAAAAATTGTTGATATTGGTAATTATCCACATCCTAATGGAACTATACAAAAAGCAATTGTTATAGAAAGTGATGGAAAAGATGAGTGGATAGATACAATTGAAGAAAATATGGATTATATGGAACTTCCCATTGATGAGATAAAGTCAAAGATTGCACATGCTGGTATTTGCGGAATGGGAGGTGCTGGATTTCCTGCTAATGTCAAATTATCACCACCAAAGGATAAGCCAATTGATACTGTTATATTGAATGGCGTTGAATGTGAGCCATTTTTGACAGCTGACCATAGATTGATGTTGGAAAGAACAGATGGAATTATTTCAGGTTTGAGGATTTTAATGAAAATCCTTAATGCTAAACAAGGATATATTGGAATTGAAAGCAATAAACCGGATGCTATTGAAAAAATGAAAAATGAATTGAATGGCAAATCTAATATAAAAGTTATTCCTTTGAAGTTGAAATATCCGCAGGGAGCTGAGAAGCAGTTGATTTATGCTTGTACTAAACGCAAGGTGCCTGTTGGTGGATTGCCAATGGATGTTGGTGTGGTTGTGCAAAATGTTGGCACTGCTCTGGCTGTTTATGAAGCAATCAAGTATAATAAACCATTGATAGAACGGGTAACAACAATTACTGGTTCTATTGTCAAAGAACCTAAAAATTTATTGGTAAGAATAGGCACACCAGTTTTTGATATGATAGAATTTTGTGGAGGAATAACAGAAAATATAGGAAAGCTAATTTCTGGCGGACCTATGATGGGATTTGCTATTGCAGACATAACAACTCCTATTGCAAAGACCTCTTCTGGATTTGTTCTTTTATCTGAAAATGAAGTTAATAAAGATTCAGAGAACACCTGTATCCGTTGTGGCAGATGTGTTGATGCCTGTCCGATGAATTTAGCCCCAAGTTTAATTGTGAATAATGTCAAGCATAAAAAATATGAACAAGCTAAATTATTAAATATTATGGATTGTATAGAATGTGGTTCTTGTGGTTATGTCTGTCCAGCAAATATTCAATTGGTTCAATGGATAAAAGCAGGCAAATTAGAGGTAGGAAAACTATAAAACGATTTTCTTCCAATAAATATCAGCAACTTTTTATGGCATATTTACTTTGTTAAATAAGCTTTTATCTAATTTGCATAAGTAAAATAATTAGTGCCAATAAAATCGCTGATTTATCAGAATAGGTGATCTATGCCATTAACTACATGCTGTTGCTAACAAGTTTATAATCAATGAACTAAAGAATATTTTAAGAAGTAAAAATGAACACAATACTTATTCCAGATGATTGTATGTTTTAATTGACAAGACAGAAGCTTAACAGCTTGAAGTCGCATTGTAATATCAACATTAAATTGTGGAGGTTCTTATGCCGTATATCAATTTAAAAACATTGGGCAAATTAACAGAAAAGCAAAAAGCTCAAATCGCAAAGGAATTTACCGAAACCCTGGAAAAAGTTGCTAATAAGCCAAAGAATTCAGTTTATATTGTAATTGATGAAGTGGAACGAGAAAATTGGGCTGTTGGTGGAAAACTATTTTCAGACAACTATCAACCAACAACTAACAACTAACAACCAAATATGTGCAATCAATTGATCTTGGGCGATAATTTAGAAGTAATGAAAACCTTGCCAAGCGAAAGCATTGATTTAATTTACATTGACCCACCATTTTTCTCAAATAGAAATTATGCTATTGTTTGGAATGATAAAGGCGAAATTGCAAGTTTCAAAGATATTTGGTCTGGCGGAATTGAAACTTACATAAATTGGCTTTTCCCACGAGTTGAAGAGATGTATAGACTTTTGAAACCAACAGGAAGCTTTTATCTACATTGCGATTGGCACGCTGATGCTTATATTAGAGTTCACATTTTGGATAAAATCTTCGGAAAAGAAAATTTTAGAAATGAAATTATTTGGTATTATAAAACAGGAGGAGCAAGTAAAAAACATTATTCAAGAAAACATGACAATATATTTTTTTACTCAAAAAATAAAAATTATAAATTTTATGCAGATAAAGTTAAAATTCCAAGAACAGAAAAATCTTTAAAAAGAGCAAAAAATCCAAAAGGTGCAAGAATAACTT
>QMPG01000449.1 GCA_003648455.1 Bacteroidota bacterium | reverse complement strand
TTTCTCTGTTTCTAAAGGTGTTTTCGAATTAGTAGTTAATCCTAAACGTGCCGAGACTCTAAACACATGAGTATCAACAGCGAGTGTCGGTTTGTTATAAATTACCGAAGCAATTACATTAGCAGTTTTGCGGCCGACTCCCGGTAATTTTTGCAAAAGATTTATATCAGATGGAACTTGCTCATTAAATTCATCTACAAGCATTTTTGCCATTCCTACCAGATGTTTTGCTTTATTATTTGGATATGAGCATGTTCTTACCATCTCAAAAACTTCTTCTTGACTTGATGCTGATAAAGACTTTGCTGTGGGATATTTTTTAAAAAAATCAGGGGTAATTAAGTTTACGCGTTTATCGGTGCATTGTGCAGAAAGAATTACAGCAACCAACAATTCATAGGCATTAGTGTAGTGCAACTCTGTTTCGGCAACGGGCTGGTTAATTGAAAAATACTCAATTATTTTAGTAAATCGTTCTTTTTTATTCATTTATCTTATTTTTTCAAGTAATAAAAATATATAAAAATTAAATAATATTCATAAAAATTTATCAACTTTGCACTCATGTTAAAAAAGATTGTTGCAATATTATTATTAATATTTTTTGTTTACAATTATGTGGGATTCTTTTCGGTATTTTTATTTAATCAATATAAAATAAAGAAAGAAGTGAAACATCAAATTAAGCAACAAGTACCTTTTGATGAATTAGTATTGTTAGAAATTCCTTTTAAATTAGAAAAAACCGGAAACTCAACATTTAAAAGAATACACAAAGGTGAATTCATGTATAAAGGTAAAATGTATGATATTGTAAAATCTTATGTAAAAAACGACACTACTTTTTACTATTGTATTAATGATGCTAAAGAAGAAAAATTATTTAAAGACCTTGATAAACACATTGAAAACTATATAAATACAAACAGAGCAAAAAATCATAATAAAGTTAAAATTAAGAAAACCATAACAAATTATTTCTTTGCAGATTTACAATATTTATTTTTTAGCAGCTCAAAAAAAATAACTTATTTTCAAAAAAAATATAACTTAAATAACTTATATATTGAAATACCTGAGCCCCCTCCCAAATTTATATAAGAAAAATTTTTTTATTGTATTTTCCAGTATGCACAGAACTTATAATTAGCATATTTTATGCTGAATTAAATCATTACAATAGCTTGTAAATAACATTATTTGTAATGCTGTTTTGTGTTGCTATAAATATTAACCCGCTTTATTCATGTAAAAACGAAGTGAATTGCATGAATTAGCGATGGATAGTGGAAAATAAAGCGGGAACAGAACCGCTAGCTGGCGGTGAGCTCATGCAAGTAAACCCCGCATTAGAAGTACCCAAATTTGGGGTTTAAAAAACACCAAATTTGTTGGTAATTCTTAAGCGTAAAAAAATTATGAATTTTTCGGGTTAAGCAATTTCGGGTCTAAAAAATTCTCGTTATTTTATTAATTATCAATATATTAAACATTTAAAATAAGATGAAAAAAATATTATTTTTTATACTTATAATATTTTTAAGCATAAAAATAGATGCACAAACAATAAAAGTGCTCAATAAATCAAATTTGCAAGCAATACCTTATGTTGTTATTTATAATCAAACCAGAACACAAATATCATTAACAAACATAAACGGTAAAGCTGATTTAGCAGGATTTACAAAAAACGATACATTATTTTTTCAACACACATCTTTTAAAAATTTGTCTTTGCCATATAGCAAGGTCATAAAACTCAGCAAAGGTGTTTTGCTTTCAGAAAGTGTGATTAGTGTTGATGAAATATTTATATCAGCAAATAAATGGGAACAAAATCGTGAAGAAATTCCAAATAAAATTACATCAATAAAACAAGATCAAATTCAATTTAACAATCCTCAATCTGCAGCCGATATACTGGAGCAATCAAACCAGGTATTTGTTCAGAAAAGTCAAATGGCAGGTGGTAGCCCTATGATTAGAGGTTTTGCCACAAACTCTGTTTTGTTGGTTGTTGATGGTGTGCGATTAAATAATGCAATTTACCGCACAGGAAATCTGCAAAATGTAATTTCGTTAGATGCCAATTGTATTGACAACTCTGAAATTATTTTCGGTCCCGGCTCTGTAATCTACGGAAGTGATGCTCTCGGTGGAGTTATGGATTTTCATACAAGAAAAGCAACTCTGTCAACCTCTTCTAAAATGATGATAAAAGCTAACGCTTTAACACGTTATTCAAGTGCTAACAATGAAAACACAGGGCATATTGATTTCACCGTTGCCAATGATAAATTGTCGCTTGTTACAAGCTTTACAGAAAGTAATTACGATGATTTACGAATGGGTAGCAATGGGAATAATAATTCTCAATATCTTCGCGATAGTCTTGTGCAACGCATTAACGGCAGCGATAATGTTTTGGAAAACAGTGATAGTAATATTCAAAAACCAACGGCTTATAATCAAATAAATTTTATGCAAAAGCTGAGATTTAAGCCAAATAAAAATCTTGATTTTATTTATGCTTATCATTATTCAAAAACATCTGACCAACCACGATACGACAAATTACGTGAACTTAAAAGTGAAACCTTCAAATATGCTGAATGGTATTACGGTCCGCAACAATGGCAGATGCATTCGTTAACAACAAAATACTCAAAGAGTAATCTGTTTTTCGACGAGGTAAAATTTATAGCTGCTTATCAGAACTATAAAGAAAGTCGTCATTCACGTAAATTTGGCAAGACCGATATCTTAGAGCAATTTGAAGATGTTGATATTTATTCATTTAATCTCGATTTTTATAAAGATATTGATGAAAACAATCATCTGTTTTATGGATTAGAAGGAATTTATAACGGCTTAAATTCAACAGCACAAGAACGTAATGTTGATGACAATACTTTAACATCCGGTTTTATTGTTCCTCGTTATCCCGATGGCGACAATCATTATTATTCATCGGCAGCTTATCTGGGTTATAAACGAAACATAAATACCGAAACTACTTTAAACAGTGGTATCAGATATAGTTTTGTTGGGCTGCAATCAACTTTCGAAAATGCATATTACAATCAATTTCTTGGTATAGATAAAATTAATAACAACAACAATGCTTTAAACGGAAGTCTTGGTTTGGTTTACCGACCATCCGATTATTGGAAATTCAACATTAATGCGTCAACAGGATTTCATGCACCAAACTGGGATGGATTAGGAAAAGTGTTTACTCCCAAAAAAGGAGTTGTAATTGTTCCAAACACAAACCTAAAACCTGAATATGCTTACAATTTAGACTTTGGTATTATGAAAAAATTTGATGATAAAATAAATATTCAAACATCATTTTTTTATACATACTTAGACGACCCTATTGTTCAGCACGATTTCTCAATTAATGGTATTGATTCCTTATTTTATGATGATGAGTGGAGTAAAACACAGGCGTTTGTTAATTATCAACATGCAACAATTTACGGTGCCAGCCTTGAGTTAAATGGAGATATTACCGAGAATTTTGGTTTAAAATCAAATATTAGCTATTCTCATGGTGAAGATAA
>QMPG01000448.1 GCA_003648455.1 Bacteroidota bacterium | reverse complement strand
AATATCCTTCTTTTAAGTTTTCTTTTGTAAGAAAAGTTGAAAGTTCCGTGAACAATGCTTTCCCTTTCAGAGCTGCCATTGAATCATACGTCCATTTATCCGTCATAAAGTGGTTATACATTTTCTTTTGCACGGGAGATATGTTTTTATATTCTATCGGTTGTGATTGTGAAAAAGATAAAGTTATGCTGAAAACAGCAAATAATGTCAATAATAATTTAAAATGTTTCATTTTATTTCGTTTTTAATTTGTTAATATTTTTTTGTTGTTTTGTATTTCGCACTGAGCATATCGGAAATGTGTTGGCATCAGGCGGCTGTGGGGCAGGCAGCTTGCGTAGGGAGCGAAGCGACCGAAGCAAGTTGCCTGCCCCACAGCCGATTGTGTCCAAAACAATGTGTGTGCCCTGCATGAGCAGCAGTGCACATACTGCAAGTTAGAATAAAAATTCTAAAAATACAAATAAATTTTTATGAAAACAAACAGTTTGTGTACAAATTATTCCAGAAGGTGGAAGTCCTTTTGTGGGTGGGATTAATGCCCTAACCATTAGTAAGTCGCAAGGGTGGTACTCGTGAGATTACATCTGAAGGAAGCGAGACTACAAAAGTTGGTACTGACGAACAGGAATTAAATATGAGGCATGATAAACAGGATAAGGTAACACATCATACTAACGTCCCAATGCAAGGAAGAAAATTGTTTATTATGTAGATTTAGCAGTTATTGACAGAAGGAATAAGCTCTTACCGGGGGAAGTCTTTGCAACTACGAGTTGGTTAAGCAAAGAACTCAGCCGAAGTCATAGTAGGTTTATGTGTTGTAATGGCACAGAGTTGCAGTATAAAAGATGAATTGATAAGAAGTGGCGTACAAGCGAACCGTACTAACTGGTCTTATCCCACATTAGAAGCAACTGCCGAAGGACAGAACATTGGAATTGTTAAAGTTAATTTAACTCATACCCAAAGCGATTAAGGAGGAGTCCGAGTGTAAGGTAACGATTAAATGAATAATAACGAGTTAAACAAAGGATTATTATGGAACTATTAGAACAAGCACTGGATTATTCAAATGTGAATAAAGCATATAATCATGTTACTGGCAATAAAGGCAGTAAAGGAGTTGATGGCGTAACAACCAAAGAACTTTCAGCTGATATGCAAGAAAACTGGGAAAGAATAAAACAAGAAATTACCAAAGGAGAATATCTGCCACAAGCAGTTCTTGGAGTGGAAATTCCAAAAACAAGCGGTGGTAAACGATTACTAGGTATTCCAACAGTAATAGACCGTTTAATTCAACAATCAATACATCAGGTATTGTATCCAATTTATGACATTGAATTTTCAGAGTACAGCTATGGTTTCAGGATAGGAAGGAATGCACATCAAGCCATTGCACAAGCTCAAAGTTACATAAATAGTGGTTATCAATATATACTTGATTTCGATTTGAAAAGTTTCTTTGATATTGTCAATCATGATTATTTGATGAGTTTATTAAATCGTAAAATTAAGGACAGGTTATTACTGAAATTAATTCGACGATATTTACAATCAGGTATGATGCTTGGAGGTATAGTGCAACAAAGGGAACAAGGTACACCGCAAGGCAGTCCTTTAAGTCCGCTATTATCTAATATTTTACTAACAGTGTTAGATAAAGAGCTAGAAAATAGAGGCTTACGATTTGTACGCTATGCAGATGATTTTAGCATTTTTGTAAAAAGTAAACGAGCATCTTTAAGAGTTAAAGACAAAGTAACCAATTTTGTAGAAAACAAATTACATCTTAAAATAAATGAACAGAAGTCGCAAATTTGCCGACCAATTCAATATTTTATGTTAGGATATGGATTTGTACCAACTTACAAAAAGGGAGAAAAAGGCAAGTATAATTTACGTGTAAATCCTAAAAGTTTCAAAAGATTGAAACAGAAAATTAAGGAAGTAACACGTAAAACATTGCCATTGTCTTTAAACATGCGTTTATACAAACTAGAAGAAATTACAAGAGGTTGGATAAACTATTACAGGTTTGCCAACATTGTAGCGAAACTAAGAGACATAGACACATGGACACGAAATCGCTTACGATACTGTATTTGGAAACATTGGAAAAAGCCCAATAAGCGAATGAGAAGTTTTATTCGCTTAGGAGTACCAAAAGGTCAAGCTTATGCTTGGTCACGGTCTCGCATGGGTGGCTGGGCAATTGCTCAAAGTCCAATGATGATAACTACTGTAACAATAAAGCGACTACAATTAAAGGGCTATGTTTCATTTTTACAACAACTATCCAAAGTCCGAAGAGTTATGCCAGAGGTACAACTCAAATTATCTTTTGTCCGATGAACCGCCGAATACGAGAACCGTACGTTCGGTGGTGTGAGAGGTGTACTGGCTACCATCTGGTAGTCAGCCATCTACTCGATTAAAGCAATTATTTTTTATTTATCTCATCGTTAGTTAATTCATTCTCAATATCTTCAATACTTGGTAGTTCCGATTTTAACTGTTTAGGTATCGCTTTGCTAAATTCGTATTTTGCTATTCCAATAGGCTGTTTTAATACATTTAATAAATACTCAGCCTCTATTTTATCGTGTTTTTTACATAAAATCAAACCAATTGTTGGATTGTCGCTTTCTGTTCGTAATGTTTTATCTATTGCTGCAATATATATTGCTAATTGTCCTGTATGTTCTGCCTGAAATTCACCTGCTTTTAATTCTATTACCACATAACATTTTAGTTTTAAATGATAAAAAAGCAAATCAATATACCTTTCTTTTTCAGATAATTGCACCTTATATTGTCGCCCAACAAATGCAAAACCTGCTCCTAATTCTAAAAGAAATTTTGTTATGTGCTTAGTTAATTGATTTTCAATGTCTCTTTCGTCTGCTTCTTTTCTTACTGTTAGTATATCAAAAATATAAGGGTCTTTTAGTGTTTGATTTGCTAAATCTGATTGAGGCTTTGGTAATGTATTATAGAAATTTGTAATCGCTTTACCTTGTCGTGAATATAAATCTGTTTCAATTTGTATTCGTAAAACTGCTCTTGACCAACCATTTAAAATAGTTTCGTTGATGTAAAATAAGGCTTCTTCAATATTATTTATTTTTGTTATTATCAAAATATTATGTCCCCACGGAATTTGTCCAACAACTTGTTGGACTTTTTCAATTGAATTTATTTTTTCAGGAAGGTGACTTTGTCCAACAGCCTGTTGGATTTTTGTTAGTTGCTCATTATAAAACAAATACCATTTCTTCATATAAAACAGGTTGCTTCTTGAAAATCCTTTCATCTCAGCATATTCCAATTGTAAATCTTTGGATAATTGTTCTACAACTGCATCTCCCCAATTTTTTGTTATCAATTTTTCAACAATATCTTTCCCTAACCCCCAATAAAAAGCAAGCATTTCTTGATTTACTGAAATTGCAGCTTTTATTTGCAATCTTCTTATCTTTTCTTTGATTTCGTTTAACCAAATCAAGTAATCTTTATCTGTTGACAGTTTTATTTGCATTTTATGCGATAATTATTTTAGTATTTATACTATTT
>QMPG01000447.1 GCA_003648455.1 Bacteroidota bacterium | reverse complement strand
TTTTTCCTGCTTTCTTCTGTAAAAATCAAATATTCCTTTTATTTTTATATGTATAAAATTAAAAGTGTGTTCTATAGCATGGGAAAGAAAATTCAAAAAAATTAAAAAATAAAAAAACAAAATTACCAAGAGTAGTTAAAATACTGTCAGTAATGTATAGATTCATTTTAAGATAGCGATTCACAATTGTGATATACATAAAGTTTTTGAATGTGCTTTTGTTACAGTATTTTGAGGCAATAATATGAAAGCAAAAAAAACAGAAATAGTAGAACAAGAGCAAGTCAACTCAGATTACGAGTGGCTATTGATGCAGAGTCTTTCCAAATATAAAGGACAGTGGATTGCAATTTCAAATAAAAAAATTATTGCAAGAGATACTCATCTAAAAAATGTCATTAAAGAAGCTTCTTCAGTTTCCTCAAACACTGATCCTTTATACATCCAAGTCCCTAATAAAAAGGAGGTGAAAAAAATGGAAAAATCGGTTGAAATGCACGAGGAGTTGAAAATTGGGTCCATTCCTCGTGAGGAAATAGTTTCTTCAAGCAATGCAAAAGTCCAAGAAGTGCTTGAGAAATTAGATAGTGACTTAACTATACGCCGAATTAGAGCCTACAGTGAAGTACATTCCGAATGGGAAGACTCGGGGGTGTGGTGATTACACTTCCACATTTATTTGTAGTGCATCTCCTGCGAGTGGTTTAATGAATAACTTAAAAATTAGAAATATATGCCTAAAACATATAGATATTATCTTTGATGATCTGGTGAGAAAAGGATTGATAGATCCGGAGAGCAATTTTTTTTCAACAGCTAAACAGCAGGCATTCAAACTTTGTCTTCATTTTCTTCATCCATTAATAGAACTCTCAGATGTTCCTTCAGAAACCCATTTTGATTTTTTTCTCCATAATTCGTCTCTCGTTACTTATACTTTTTTCTTAGATCAATCGCTGGATTCTTTAGTAAATAGTCAGTCCACAAAAGTAAGATCATATCAGATATCGGCATATCTGTTGCTCGATTATTTTAGATGGCTTATAAAAGCACATAAGTCAAAGCTGCCCTTTTTTTACGAGTATTATAAGGAGCAAACCAATTATCTAATAATAGAGAAAAAGTGGGAATATCCACAAATTTACCTTTCAACATATAGCTCAGTTAAAGAAATTTATAAAAAGGAGATCATATTACTTTTTCCATTAGAATTGTATAAGATAACTCCTTTACTGAAAAAATTGTTTACTAATTACTTTTCCTTTATTTCGCTTGCCGACGATCTTATTGATATAACTTTTGACATAAATCATCATTGTCTAACCTATCCGATAGCAATGTACTACAAATTGAAGGGAGCACTACCGCATAGTTGTGAAGATTTGACACCTATAATACCTCAAATTGTAAAAATTTTGCAGGACTTTCTTATTAACATTAAAAAACTTGAAGAAGATTCCTTAATAATTAAGGAGAATATATTTCGTATCAAAAGCGAACTAAGTAATAGGGGGATTGAATTATGAATCATATAACCCCAATAATACACACAACAGATAAGTGCAATATGGCTTGTAGATATTGTTATGCAGGTTCTGCCTGGGGAACTTTTGATATTAAAAAAATTAATAAAAGTTTTAGTTCAAAAATTCCTGTACTCCTTAAATTTATAGATCAAGTTGTATCATATAATGGATATATTCCTACTACTTTTTTCTTTCATGGGGGAGAACCGCTTTTAATTAATTTGAAAAATTGGAAACATATCTTAAGCTATTTTAGAGAAAAAAATTATCCTGCAGAAATACATATTCAAACTAATGGCACATTAATAAACGAGAATTTTATAGATTTATTTAAGGAATTTAATGTAAAAATTGGAGTGAGTTTAGATGGGCCTGCTTCGTTAAATGATCAAACTCGCGTATTCAAAGATGGTAGAGGATCTTTCTCTACTATATACCAGAATCTTCAAAAAATGAAAAATGCAGGTCTAAAGTTTGGTTGCCTTGTAACCCTAAATAAAACCAATATAGAACATGTAGGAGAAATTTATACCTTCTTTAAGGAAAATAATATACCTTTCAATGTTAGAACAATCTTTGAGAGTAGATACTCCGTTCCTAAAGAACTTCTTATATCTCCACGGGCATATGCAACAGCAGTTTGTAAGCTTTTTGATCTCTGGTTTTATGATGATCAAACAAAAGCTTTTCTAATTAATGATTTTGCTAATATTGTTGCCCGATTCATAGAACCTATCGAAGGATTAGCTACGTGTACTTTCATAAAAAACTGTTCCAAGTATTTCATTTCTTTTGATTTAGACGGAAATTTATGGCATTGCGCCCGTCTGCGGGGTGATACTGACTTTTTATATGGTAATATCCTAAAAGATGATCTGGCAGTGATTTTAGACAATCCCAAGAGAAAGCAATTATTAAGTAGATGGGAAAAACTTTCAAAAACAAGCTGTAAAGATTGCGAAGTATCACAATATTGTTTCGGTGGATGTCCTGGTAGGGCTTATCGGTATTATGGTGATTATTTCGAAAAAGATTATTTCTGCGAAGCATTCAAGATCGTCCTAAAACATGCTTATGAAAAAATTAAATCATCCCTCAAACTTAAAAATGAAAAAGATTAAGAAATATATAAGAGAACCAAGGGAGCTCAAGAATTTGAAATACCTGTTGCAATTAGCTCCTAGTTTAATACCGTCTATAGAGATAATTACAGACGATTACTACGTCATGGAAAAATGCGAAGTGATTGAACCCGAAGATCTTGAACCAGCCAACTTTTATAAACTATACGCCGAGCTTTTAATGCCTTTGCATAAATTTAAGAGAAAAAGTTTCACTCCCGGAATTTACAAATACTTTGCACCATATAGCCTAAAGCGCGAAGTAAAAGAGCAACATTATGTTCCTTACGTTATGAATGAATTTGAAAAAATAGTCCGAGATGTATCAGTTCGTTTTTCTGGGTTATTAGAAGATGTAATGTTTACCAATTTGGTTAAATACCTAAAAAACATTAGTAAATATTTTGAAAATTGGCAACCTCAAACCGGTTATAGTCTTCTACATGGTGATCTCCATATTGGTAATATCGTAAAGAAAGGTAACAATTATCTATTAGTTGACTTTGAATATTTACGTTATGGTGCAGCAGAGCTTGAGGTTGCAAACTTGGTCATTAGTTCTCTGATTTACTATTATAAGGAAAATTTTGATGATAAAGAGTTAAATAATTTGGTCGCTAAATATTTGCAAGTATGTGGTAAATTACCCAAAATAGACAATAAGTTGTTCAAATTCCTTTTTATTTTCTCACTTAGTTTAAATTACTGTAGTTCGTATTTAAGGGAGAAAGAGAACGATTTAGATGGAATACAGAAAATTGCAAAGCAAATACTATCAAACAAATTGTAAGAAGAAAAATGATAGCCACCAAGCCGAACTCTGCGACACTTCGTTGCTCGCCCTTCGGGTCTGCCAACAGGCAGGTATCTGGCTTCATCCTTCGACTGCGCCCAAATTGCCTTCGGCAACTTCTTTTATCCCTCAACCGTTATCCAA
>QMPG01000446.1 GCA_003648455.1 Bacteroidota bacterium | reverse complement strand
TGCGTTTTATCTGTCCTGCACCAAAAATGGTATAAATAGCAGGTATTAAAACCAAAGTTATAACTGTTGAGAATATTAATCCTCCAAAAATGGCAACACCCATAGGTCGCCACATTTCGGAACCGCTGCCTTTTAATATAATCATAGGTAACATTGCTAAAATAGTTGTTATCGATGTCATAAGTACCGGTCGTAATCGTGAACGACCACCGGCAACTACGGCTTTTTTTAACGGATATCCTTTGTCCACTAATAAATTTATATAATCTACCAAAACGATACCGTTTTTAACCACAATACCAATCAACATGATTGCTCCAATCATAGAAATAATATTAATGGTGGTATGGAACAGATAAAGAGCTATCAAAACTCCGGTAAATGCAAATGGTATAGAGAACATAATTATAAACGGTTCTGTTAACGATTCGAATTGAGATGCCATAACAATATATACCAGAATAAGAATTAATGCTCCAAGCATTAGTAAATCTTTAAAAGTATCCTGCATATTCTCAACACTTCCTCCAAATTCAACGGAAACATCACTCGGGATATCCATTTTTGCAATTTCTTTTTCAAGATCTGCTTGAACGGTACCTAAATCCGAACCGGAAAGGGCCGATGAGATTTTTAGTACTCGCTCTTTATTTTCTCTTTCGATATTCGGTGGTGAATAAAATCGTTTTAACCTTGTTATTTCTCCTACTTTAACGGGAACACCGGAAGGGGTCATAATGCTGATATTTTCAATATCCTGTGTTGAATGACGAAATTTATCATCATAACGCACAATCACATCATATTCATTTCCGTCTTCTTTATACACTGTAGCCGTAAGACCTGTAATACGATTACGAATGGCTCCGGCCACGGTGGCTGTATTTAAGCCAAATGAAGTCATCTTTTCCTGATTTAATGTCAATTGTAATTCTGCTTTTTCTTTATCGCGACTTACAAGAACATCTTTTACCCCTTTTGTCCTGTTAAATGCAGCAGCAATTTTTTCGGCAACTATATTAGTATGGTCAAAACTATTTCCGAAAACTTTTACTTCCATCGTACTTCCGCCGCCCATACCTAAAGCTGCTGACTTTCGAGTGGCTCCCGGATCAACATAATATTTCTCAACTTCCGGCAATACTTCAATATCCTTACGCATTTCATCAGCTATCTCAAAAATATCCCTTTCTCTGTCTTGGTGAGGTGTCATTTTAAAAGTATAGTTAATAATATAGTTTCCTGTTTCGGTGAAAATGGATGCCAAACTATTTTCATCACCTACCCCTGCACTTGTCGAAACAACCTCTACTTCGGGATATTTTGCCATAAAAACAGAATCTAAATATTGTGCTGTTTTTACTGTTTCATCAAGTTTTACGCCTTGTGCCAGTTTAACTTGTGCTCCCATTTGGTCGTTATCCGATGCAGGCATAAATTCTGAGCCGATAAACTTCGTTAAAAAAAGTGAAGCGATAAATATAATAAAGCCGACACCGACTGTAATCCAACGATGACCCACTGCCCACGATAATGTTTTTTCATATACATTATCCAGTTTATCTAGCAAATTTTGTGAGAAATAGTATAATTTACCGCCAAATGTTTTTCGACTTGGCTCTTTTACACTTAAAATTTTAGAAGACAGCATCGGAACAAGTGTTAAAGAAACAATTACCGAAGTTACAATAGAAATGGTTACTACCCAACCCAAGGGTTTAAAAAGAATTCCTGTCATACCGCCCAACATAGTTAACGGAAGAAAAACGGCAACAATAGTAAGCGTTGATGCAATAACAGCCAAGCTCACTTCATTGGTTCCGTATATGGCTGATTCTCGGGCAAATCCTCCTCTTTCAAGTTTCTTCGTAATGTTTTCAAGCACCACAATGGAGTCGTCAACCACCATACCAATAGCAATAGTTAATGAAGAAAGTGTAATAATATTAATAGTACCGCCGGACAGATACATATATATAAAACCGGCAATCAATGAAATAGGAATGGAAAGTGAAACAATTAAAGTTGCCCTCCATCTTCCCATAAAAAACATAACTACAATGATAACAAACAGCAATGCATACAGTATGGTTTCTGTTAAATTGTTTACGGCAGAAACAGTATTTGTTGAGCTATCCATTAAAACATCAATTTTTATATCATGAGGCAAAGTTTTTTTAATCTTTTCGAGTTTGTTTTTTATATTGTCTGCTACTGACACCGTATTGGCATCCGATTGTTTTTGAATCATCAATCGTACATTTTTATTACCGTTAGCCCGTTCATACGATTTGATATCTTTTAAACCATCTTCAACTGTTGCAATATCTTTCAGATAAACAGGATGATTATTGAAATTGCTTATAATAATATTTTTAATAACATCGCTGTTTTCAAATTCACCTTGTAGTCGAAGTTTTAAATCCGACTCACCCATTTCAATGCTTCCCGAAGGAAGATTTAAATTATTAGCCGCGAGTACTCCTCCGATTTGCTCAACCGATAAATGATAAGCTTCTAATTTTCGTGGGTCTATATTTACCATTATCGCTCTTACCGGAGCTCCAATCTGAATAATGTTTCCTACACCATCAATACGATTTAACGGTTGTATTATTTTATTGTCAATAATATCTTTAATACCCTCATAGCTTTCATCGGATGTTACCGAAAACATAATCACCGGAATCATGCTTGTACTGATCTTAAAGATGGTTGGCTGTTCCACATCGTCAGGCAAACTTCTTTCTGCAAGACCGACGGCATCACGTATTTCATTGGTCGCCTCGTCTAAATTTGCTCCCCACTCAAACTCTAATGTAATTACGGATGTATTGTCTTTTGAAGAAGATGTGATTTTTTTCAGATTACTTATAGAACCTAGATGGTCTTCGAGTTTTTTTGTAATATTTTGTTCCACATCTTCGGCATTTGCGCCGGGATAAAATGTAAAAATAGAAATCATCGGCGGATCCATCTTCGGAAAAAAATCTACAGGTAATTGAAGATAGGAGTATAGTCCCAAAATCACTACCCCGATAAATATCATGATGACACTTACGGGCTTTTTTACTGCTGTACTATATATGCTCATAGTTTTATCTTTAATTAATTATTATTAATGTTTATTTTTTAACGATAATTGAAGTCTTATCCATAATTTTGTTTTGTCCTTCAACAATTATTTTATCGCCTTCATTAATCCCGTCACGTATTTCTGTTTTATCATCGAAAAGACGTCCCGTTAATACACGCTGTTTAAAAGCAACATTATTTTTATTTAAAAACACATACATATCATTTGTCCCTGTTTGTTTCACTAATGCTATTGTCGGGACAAGAATGGCAGTTCCTTCGCCTAAATTAAGTTGAAGTTCAGCAAACATGCCGGGGCGTATTTTTAAACCGGGATTATTGATTTTTACTTCTACGGTAAAAGTTTTTGTAGCATCATCAACAGTCGGATATATATTATATATTTCACCTTCAAAAATTTGATTAGGATATATATCGCAGCTAATATTTGCTTTCATACCTTTTTTTATCTGAGGATAATAAGATGCTGAAATTCCGATTAAGGCTTTA
>QMPG01000445.1 GCA_003648455.1 Bacteroidota bacterium | reverse complement strand
GTTTTCTTTCTTCAAATCAATAACATAAAGAGTTAGCTCCTCAATTTTTTGCAATAATACTTTATTCATCTCTCCAACATTTACGCCGTTTTTTAAAACTTCACTTTTTGAGGGTATATCCGGTAAATGTTTATTTTTACAAATATATTTTTCAACTTCATTAAGTTTTTTAAGCTCATAACCTTCTTGAAATACAAAGTCAGACCATCCAGTTAATGAAATATTTACTTCGTGTGCTTTTATTTTTCCGTTTACTGCAAGTTTGTATGTGCCTGGGTTGGTTGTTCCTATTCCTACGTTGCCTGTATTTTTTTGAATGTAAATATCTAATCCTGTTGGACCCAATCCCATATTCTGAGCAGAATATCCAGTACTTTTTAATTTAACTATTCCCGTTGTTCCTTTAGCATCACTTGTAATATATAAACCTGCACCGTGACCATCAGAATTAAAATTTCTTTTAAAAATTGCTATAACCTTATCGCCCGCTGTTGTATAATCAGCATCCCGAACAAAAAATTTTGTTGTAGAAAGAGGAAACGTTCCAATACCCATATTACCATTAGGTTTTATTATAATTCCTTTATCGGTAGAATTTGAACGTGTAATATGCATGTAATCATTAATATCAATCCAAAAACGACCTGTTGTGCTACCTGTTGTCCCCCTATAAAGTGTTATTCCATTATCAACACCTTCTCCGTTTACCTGTAATTTTCCATATTGTGGGTTTGTAGTACCAATACCAACGTTGCCACTTTCACGAAAAATATTACTTCCACTACTATTCCACAAGCTTGAACTTCCGCTGCTATTGTTCTCAAAAGAATGAGATCCTAAATTATCAAAAGTATTAGTCGGATATTCAGTCCATTCTCCATTAGTCTGTGGGTTTTGTGGTCCGCTCAAAGGATTAGTAACCGCTGATTTACGAACAAATGTTTTGTTATACCCAAAATTTATATCTCCGGGCACACCTATTCTGTCTATTTCTACTCCGTTTTTTAATAATCGTATTTGGTCATTTCCCGTAAAATCAGTAATAACCTGTTTTAATAAATTTGCAACATTCTTGATTTCATCACAAGCATAAGGATGTGCTATAACATATACTTCACCATTATTTAAAGTCCCTGTAAAATTATGATAATATGTAAAATTTCCGTTTCCGTTTAGGTCTTTTTCTAATCGGTAATTTGACAAATTAACAGCTGTTCCTGTTCCGTTAAAAATTTCTATAGCTTTATTATTTCCGCTTCCTTCAACACATTCAGAAATAATTATATCACTTGTTTGTGCAAATAATGAGCTTGCAGAAAACATCAAAATTAATAATACTATTTTTTCCATAATTAAAATTTTAATTCTTTTATAATTTTCCATTCTAATTTTTTATTATTGATAATTAATCGCAAAATATAAGCTCCTTGCGGTTTGTCAGATAAGTCAATATTGTTGATTGTGGATATATTATTATTTCTGTACAAGATTTTACCAGCTAAGCTATATAATTCTATTGATGAATTTTCGTAAACATCATTATTGTTAAGCACAAGTTTTAATTGACCTTGAGTAGGGTTGGGGTAAATTTTTATATTATTTTTTCCCAGTTTGTCTGTTAAAAATTCTTTTGGATTAAGTTTTCCTTTATTATTATTACTATTACTGCTAATACTATCTTGACTATTAACAGTAGTTGCAGATTTTAATATAATTATTTTTCGGCTCGTACGATTTCCTGCATCATCATAGGTAAATTCATACTCTTGAGCAAATAGATTGTTTATTTGTGTTAACATGAACAATAATATTACAAAGCGACAAATTTTCATAATTCTATATTTTTCCAGCAAATGTAAAATGGTTTTTTTAGAAAAACAAAAAAAATGTAACATATTTAATTTTTTTTCGTATAAAGGATTTTTTAAGTCAAGTGAATAATTAATTTTTTTTTGTTTTATGTGATGTTTATTTATCCCCGCTAAGCGTAGATTTTATCTACGCTTTTTAATTAGTCATCCCTTAAAAAGTCCCCTTTTTTTATTAAAGATAAAAATATAAAATTTTGAACAATAAATATTTTTTGAAAGAAATAACAAAAAATATTTATTACTTCTTTCTTTATCCTGTTCAACATTTTTTTCATATTAAATGCTGTAGCTGCAAGCATTGTATTTATAGCGTCTCCCTGTGTTCCACTTAAATAATTTCGTAACATTCTATGATCTTGTTTTATGTGCCCAATTACCGGTTCTATACCTGCTCTTGCCCTAAACCGTTCTCTTGCTTTTTGCTTTTTGTATTTGCTTGCTGATGCCGGTAATTTTTTCGGTGAAATTATTTGTGTATAAAGAATTTGTTTTCTGCCTCTATAACCCCTGTCTACAATACCATATTTTGGATCGCTTCCTGTAAGTCTATTTACCTGTTTTAATTGTGGTTCAAGTGTATCTCCATCGTACAGGTTTTTCTTAAATGCTAGTGCTCCTACTATTATGCCACTTGTTTTTGTTTTTACTATACTTGTCTTATTTCCAAATTCATATGGCTTTGCTTCCTTTCCCTTTGCTATACACCTTACTTCCGGCTCATGTAAACTATAAATCTTATTTTTACTTTTTTTTTCTTGCAATAAAACTTTTTTAAATATTGCTATTTCATTTTGATAGTGTGATAATTGTTCTTCATTCATTTTCCTTTCTAAGTCTCTTACAATCCTGCCTGCTATTGTCTTTATTTTTCGTGCAGATGCTCTTGCTTTTTTCCTTCGTTTTGGATGATTTCTAAATCTCTGTTCTATCATTAATTGTTTTAATGTTCGTGTATAGCTCTGTCGTAATTTGATGTCTTCTTTGCTTGCAATTTTATTGCATTTGTCAATTATCCTCTTTTGTAATTTTGCATCTGTTGGATAGGTGATATTCTTCTCTTGTACTGTTGTATCTATTAACACCTCTTTTTCTTCTGCTTCTTTCCCAAATAAATCTATTGATAATTTTAATAATCTCTCAATCCCTTTTTCTCCTATACGATTTCTAAAATGAACAAATTCACTTGGTTCTATCGGTTGCTGTGTTTGAAAATAAATCTCTCCACAAAAGTATTGCCAATAGGGATTTTCTTTCCATCTTTCAACTACTGCTTCATCACTTAAATTATAAATGTATTTTAGCAATATTAATCCTACCATTTTGCGAATGGGTACTGATGGTCTTCCAAAATTTTTGTAATACTTACTAAAATCTTTTTCTATACTGTCCCATTCAATTTTATCTGCTAACACCCTCAGTTCGTGCTCTTTAGCAATAAATTGAGTAAGCTGAATCTTAAATAAATTCAATTGCGGTTGCTTATCTATTTTTCCTACCATTTTGCAAGATTTTTACCCAATTTAGTAATATCCTTGCAATTTTACCACTCATTTTTTAACTATTTATTAACATTATTGTGTTAATAATCAGCAATTTATTTACTTTTTAAGGTTTAACTATTTAGCTTAAAGTAATAGAACGGGATTTCTCACAAAAGTTCGAAATGACAGTTTGAATGAAATTCAGCTATATTTTAATTCCTAATTTTCTTCACCTTCT
>QMPG01000444.1 GCA_003648455.1 Bacteroidota bacterium | reverse complement strand
TGAAATATTCGGTGAATCAAGAAAGAAACTATTTTCAAAGGAAGGGATCATCATTTTTTGTGCAGTTGAATAAGCAACAGAAGATGAGGTAGTGCGGCTGTCGATAAAATACATCTGATGTTTTTTTAATACATCAAGAACTGTTCTCATCACATCTTTATCGGATGTAGCAAGTGATCCCATATGATTATTTGCTCCCACACAGAGTGGTAATTGTTTTATATATCCTTCCATTCTTTTAGTAATTTCTTTTTGGGAAAGATGCACATAAATAGCGTTTGGACCGGGATTATTTTGGGGATAACTAATTGGTTCCATTGGAATATGAATCATTGTTTCATGACCTGCATTATAAGCTTTTTGCATTGCCATTTTGGAATATGTAAGATCCGGCAATATAGCAAAAGTAACATTAGAATTTAATGTACAAAAATCATCCAGTAATTTACCACCACTATTCCCAAAATCATCAACTACGATTGCCAACTTTGTTCTCTTTTGAGAATATTTTCCTGCAGGTGCATAATAGAGCTTAACTACATATTTTTGAGAATCTAAAGGATCTAAAAAAGTTATTAATTGCTTAAAATCTTCTCCAATTTCTTTGCCTGAAATTAATTTACCACCAATACTTTCAACCTGACCGGTTACAATCATATTTGCATAATTCAAATCCATTTCTGTTTTATTAATTCCAATTGAAATATAAATCGCATCTTTCCCAATATATGTTTTATAAAGTTCTTCGGATATACCCAAAAGTTCAGCTGCATGCCCAATCGCAATGCTAACAGATTTCTTCTCAGGTATTTTTTTGATCCTAACTTTTGTCTTTTCTTTTTTGGGTTCAACAGAAACGTTCACACTATTATTTATAAAGAAATAAATAGAAAATAATGCAATAATTGCAATTAAAAAAATAAAAATAAAATAATTGCTTTTCTTTTTTTTCCTTTTTTTACGTTTTACCATAATTCCTCTTTTGCGATATGAACTATTAATGAAGTTTTTTGAGTCAAGTATTTTGTTTTAATATGAAATAAAATGTATCATGTTGTGAAAAAAACTTACAATAAACTAACTTTTTCTATACTCAACGGAAAGTGGTTTTCCTTTTATTTTCTCTATAATTATACCTCTAAATTATGTCCCAATGTAAGCCATTTTTTTGGATATTATAATAAAGTTGTATTCCTCAATATACTCCAAAGGACTAACATGTGAATAACTACGGGTGAAACTCGTAGAAAATAAATAAGTACAAATCCAAGTCTGAAGGGCTTGAACACTAAGGCAAAAACTTATTAGACACTGATTCATTATGATTTTTTCCTAATGTTCATCAATTTCTGAAATGTTATCTTTTAAAGTAAAAAATGATTTAATAACTCCTCGTTTTCTAACTGAAACTCAATTTCAATAATAATAAAAGGTAGATTCAGTCTGTTTTTATACTGAATTTTAGAAAAATCTTTTTCTGTTGTAAGAATAAAATTAATATTTTCTTTTACAACTAAATTTTGTAGCTCTGCAAAAATTTTATTGTTTTCATAACTGAAATGATCGGGTAAACAAATATGTTTTGTAAATTTAATGCCAATCCTTTTCACAGTTTCTTCAAATGATTGAGGTAATCCAATTCCGGAAAGAAGAATAATTTTTTTCCCTTTTAAGTCTTTTAATTGTATCATTTTTTTAGTGAAAGATAAAACCCGCGTGATTATATAAGAACCTTTTAAAATAGGTTTTTGAGCTTTTTCTAATTCTGAAGGAACTTTTCCGGTTCCATTAAAAACAATAATATCAGTATAACGTAGAGCAGAAAGTGATTCTCTTAAAATTCCGGAAGGTAAAACCCAGCCGTTTCCAATCCCGCCAATTTGATTAAAAACAACAATATCAAGATAATGATGTATTTTCAGGTTTTGAAAAGAATCATCTAAAATTATATAATCCAATTCAGGAAAGCGATGAGTTAATATTTCTATTGATAAACTGCGATTTTTACCTACAACAATGGGAATTCCATCTAATTTAGTTGCCAACAAAAATGCTTCATCTCCTGCATCTTGTGCAAAATCAAACACTTCTTTCTTATTTGAAATTAACTTATTCTCTTTTTCAAATTTTCCTTTGTAACCCCGATGAGAAATTGCAACTGAAAATCCCTTTTGTGTTAGATATTTTGTTAAGAATATAGTAAAAGGTGTTTTACCACTTCCACCACTGACGATATTTCCAATGCTGATAATCTTATATTCGCTTCTATAAATTTTTGAAGGAAATGTCTTATACCACTTCCTTCTGAATATTTGAACCGATGTATAAACACCGGAAATCGGCAATAACAGATAAGATAATAGAGAACGTTTATAAAGATTATTTTTTATCAGAGTTTGAAAATTCATTTTAAAATTCTATCCCTTTTCGTGCCTTAATACCTTTACTGAAATAATGTTTAATTTCTTTCATTTCAGTAACCAAATCTGCTTTTGCAATTACTTTGTCATTAGCATAGCGTCCAGTCATAATAATTTCCGTATTTGTTTTTATTTCCATTAATTCCAGTTGTTTTTCTAAAGGTAAAAGATGCCAGCTAACAGCAACATTTATTTCGTCGATTACAACCAAATCATATATGTTTGAAGTTATTATTGCTTTTGCTTTTTCAAAAGCCATTTTTGCTTCCTTAAAATCAATCTCAGACGGATTTGCTGGGTCTATTAATTTGTTCGTTCCAAATTGGAAAATATCTATGTTTCTTTGTTTAGATAAGAATTGAATTTCTCCATATTCAAAATTTTTCTTCATAAATTGAATTAAACATACTTTTTTATTACGACCTATAGCTCTGATAATTAAGCCTAAAGCGGCAGTTGTTTTCCCTTTTCCATTTCCTGTATAAATATGTAACATAGTAATTTCCTTTTAGTTTTTTTTTGAGCCTTTAATGATTTCAAACAATTAGATGTCAATGTTCTTATTTAAATTTTATTTTCTAATGAATATTGATAAACTCGTAAAAAGTCGAAATCTGTCATCCTGAGCGTAGTCGAAGGATTCTATAACGCATTGATTTGCATGATCTTTCGACTACGCTCAAGATGACATTATTTAGGAATTTTATACTTTTTACGAAATCGTCAATATTAAAAATAAATCAAATAATTGAAATTTTATGATAATATGCTTTTTCAGTTTAAGAATTTCAATTGACAGTAAAAATTTGTTAAAAATTATTTGCACATAGGGCTACTATCATGAAAGTTCTAACATTTTTTGGTAAAAGAATTTTAGTAACGAATTCCGAGTTAGTCACTTAAATTTAATATCTTTACATTTTTTAGCAAAATATTATAATCACTTGTTATGGAATCTTTATTAAAACGGATTTAAATGAAAAATAATTTTGTCCAACTTTTTATTGTTTGTTAGTTTTGCCTGCTCCGTTGAATCTTTTTTTCTATTCAACTGGAGTTCGTTGATAATTATTTTTTGGTTTCGGTTTATCCGAGTTAGGTTATAAAAAAATGAATAAGAAAAATAAAATTGATTTTGGTCCCTATTTATACCTTTTACCAGCAGCGATTA
>QMPG01000443.1 GCA_003648455.1 Bacteroidota bacterium | reverse complement strand
TTAAGGATAGTATTTGCAGAAGCGTAACCTTCTCTATCGCAAAAACCGTTGAATTTAGTACGGAAATGAAATCCTAAATTTGTGTCGATGCCCCATATATCTTCAATAAAATCATGAGGTAATTCATTAATGAATTTGAATGTGTAAATAATTGTTTTTGAATCTTTCATTTGATAAAAATTTAGAATGTGAATAAAAGTTGTTGTGTAGGTTCTGTTTTGAAATTCTGTACAGGCATTTCGATTTGCGGGATAACTGGTGCGGAATTCTTGATTTTCAGTTTTGAATTAGCGTAAATGTAGCTTTCGTGTTTAGTAATTTCCCGAATACGTGGTACGCCATTAATAGTTGGTTCAATGGTCCAGGCTTGAAAGAATTCATTTGACAATGTGTTCATGCAAGCAACTTCTCCGGTAAGGTTATTCAGGAAAAGATTTATTGTTGTCATTTTCGCACAATTCGTATCAATGTCGGCACCGTAAAATTTAGCAAATCGGTTTACTTTAGCTGCTGACATTAGCATACGACCACTTCCGCAGGCAGGGTCAAATATTCGTTCAGAAATGCCGTTTGGATTAGTCATTTGCGCCATTAAATCGCAGACATGTACAGGTGTAAAAAACTGTCCATTTGCACCGTGACTAAGATGTGATTGAAAGTATTCTCCAAGAACATCAATCATTCCGTTACCATCATCGCCAGTCATTTCTATAACCAAAGCTGCAAGAGCTTCAGAAAGTGAGTAAGCGTCTGGTTTCTCGTATTTTGTAATTATTCCGAGATATTCTTTCTCTTTATTTCCATGTGAAAAAGCATAGATTAGGAGATCCAAAAAGTCTGAAAAAACAGAATACACACCGTGACGGTGCGCAATTCTGTTCATTATATATTCGAATTTATTCATGATTATGAAGGATTAAATATGTAACCGTTATGTTCTGACATACCCATTAGCATATCTTCTCCGTAGCTTTCATAATCGAAGTAATTTTCAATATAATCAGGTATTTCAATGAATCCGTTGTCTTTGCAATACCATCCATATTTTTCATTTATGGAAGCAGACGAAGTGGAATATTCTTCATCGATATTCAATTGAAATCTGTCTTTCACATTTTGAAAATCATCGACTTCGCCAAAACAAGCTTCATATGCTTCAACAATGTTTTCAAAATCTGAATCTTCATTTACGAAATCAAGATATTTCCAGAGTTTTTCATCTATGCACGATTCATAGTAAAATGATGCTGGAAAATCTTGATAATCCTGAAACATTGCTTCTTCTCTTGGATAACCAAAATCGAGAGGTGCGACTTTATCGAGTTCTTTAAAGAATTCAGAGATTCTTTCCATGAATTCGTCTTTGTCTGAGAACTCTGTAACGTCGAACCATGTTCCGGAAATATGTCCTTCGTTATATGAGGCATAATCCGCTACGAAAACTGCCGCACCATCAGTTGACCCGGAGAATTGATTTAAAACTGATTGATAATCTTTTTGATTTAAAATTTTCATTTATTTCAACTCATGCCCTTGAGATTTATATTGGCTTCCGTCAGTAGACGGACTTTGTCTGGCGCGCCTGTTAATTTATCATCAGCTCCAGGAAGCAGTTTTGGATTAGCACAAGGTTTTCTTGCATGCGCAGCACATTTTCTTTCGTGGAAAATGCCTTGTGAGTTCCAAAATGCGGAGTTCCTTTTGATAAATTAATTGGCGAACAATCACTTATGACCAGAAAGTGATTCTAAAAATTATGGAGTTAAAACGACAAAAAAAAGGGCGAAAAGCCCTTTTTAGTTGAGTTAGAATATTACAATTTAAATGAAATCTTCTATGTAATCCATTTCCAAACCGTAACCGAGCATCATATCTTCGATATCGGCATAGGTAAAATGTTGGTTGCTGCTTACGATTTCGTTAAATTCATCATGAGCTTCAGACAATCGGTTTTGAAAGTCTGTTTTATCTTCTTCTTTTTGAATTTCAACTTTTTGTGAAATTTCGATTGCTTGTGAAAAACTTATATTATCCATGATTAACCGTTTAAGGTTTTATATAATTCGATACATTTTGAGCAACCTGGTTCTTTCACTCCTTCTATTCTCACCCAATTGGATGAGAGCATAGGTCTGCCGCACAATGTTGTGGAATGAAGTCCGGATTTAGCGATATGAGCAGTTCCGGCGAAAACATCGCCTTTGTTTCCAAAAAGATAAAATCTATTTTTATTTATATCCATGATTAAGAGTTTACGATGTTAGAAATTTCAGAATTCAGGAAGTAGCAAAGGTCTAACCCGAGAAGATATTCGCCGGAGGTTTTTTCGTATTTGTATAGTTGACGAATAGCTTTTTCAGTAACATTAAATCTATTGAAAATTGGAAAACGATAGCTTTCGTCGTTGTTTCGAAAATGGGTAAAAATACCTGAGCGATTTGTTTTCCCGTTAAGGTGTTGGAATTTAGCTGCAATATTTTCTTCGATGTTGTTAGAAATTCTGTTAGCGAGGTTATCATCTTTGATAATTTCGATAACTTCTTCAGAATTCAATATTGCATCTCCGTGATTAGCAACATTTCTAAAGCGGTAGAAATAATTGGTTAAGGAGCAAGTTGTGAAGGAGCCTGCATTTGAAATGTGCAAGAATAAAACCACGAATTCTTTTTGAGTTTTTAGAATTCTTTGTTTGTCATCTTCATTTAAAGCTAAGATAACTTCTCGAAAGTTTTCAGATGTAATCATAAATAATTTACTCATGCCCTTGAGATTTATTTTGGCTTGTGGCACGCCGATTAATTTATCAATTAGCTATTAGTAGTTTCGGATTAGCACAAGGATTCCTGCCTTGTGTGTTCCGAAATGCGTTCAATACCTTTGATAAATTGATTGGTGGGACTTACCGGTTACGAAAAGGCATGAGTTTTTATGAATACAAGAAGGAATCTAATGACCAAAAAAAAGGGGCAAAAGCCCCTGAAGTATTAAGCGTAATTTTCTTTGTAATTTTCATATTCAAAAGCGATTTGTTCTTTTGAAAGAGTTTCAGCAGCACCCGGAAAGTAGATTGAATCTAAATGGTCAGTAAATTCGTCCCAAATGTCAACCACTCTTTGAAATTTTCCCTCTTGTTTTTGATAAGTTACAGTCATGATATTTATTCTTTAGTTAAAAATTCGAGCTTCCCATGACACATAAGAATCAGGGCGTACAATGAGGAATTGGAATACCGTTCCGTCAGTAGACGGACAAGTAATGAGGATATGCCGAGAAAATCATTTTACGATTTATGCACCCTGAAATAAGATGGTTTTGTGTGGCTTCTTTGAGAGAATTTATAACTAATAATATTGTGACATTATCCAAAATAAGAGTGATTGCGAAAATTTAGTGAGGTGATATTTGGGATTGAATTTTCCATTTAAAGTAAATTCGGATTACAGGGAGTTGCTACTTGAAAAAGGTTAATGAGCCAGAATACAGAAAATTCAATTACGGTTATAGTGGAAATGGAATTTGACTTAAAATATTGGAAGTAAAATTAGAAGGGACATAACGAATAATGAAGTAATAATTTTTGATTATTACCAAT
>QMPG01000442.1 GCA_003648455.1 Bacteroidota bacterium | reverse complement strand
GTAATTAATTCTTCTTTGTTAAACATTGATGTTAATTGAGCTTCTTTGTCTCTAATATATTTGTTAAGCAATTCAATATTTTCTTCCTCTGTTTTTTCAGGGTCTGGGGCAAATTCCACTCTTGGGAAATTAGATTTTTGAAGTTTGAAAACTTTAAATCCTAAAGAATCAATTTTTGTATTTACTTTTTTATTACTTGAAAATAAATCATTGTTTTTTATAGGTTCTTTAAGTAAGTTATTAATTGCCCTTTTATTTCTCTCAATTGTAACATCACTAATTTTATTCAAGTTTAATTTAATTGCAACTTTCCCTACATCAGTTTTTTCATCTACTAATTCAGGTAATTGAACTAAAATAAATTTTCTATTTCCATTCTCTTTATGAGTAAGATTTAACAGTGCGTGTCCTGTTGTTCCTGAACCAGCAGAAGCCTCAAGAATAATTTCATCTTGTAAATTTATGCTTGAAATAATATTTTCAATTAATCTAGTAGGTTTTGGATAATTAAATGGCTTTCCTTCGGGAAAAAGTTTATTAATTTCATTATCACTATCTTGATTATCTCCCCAATCAAGAAGTAAGTCAGTAATTGATTTTCGTCTTTCTAATTCTTCCTGTAATAAATCTCTTCTAAAACCATAATTCTTTGTTATAAACATTACATCATTTTCTATGAAACTATCTATTGCCTTTTGGTCATTTCTATACCTTGCAATTGCTTTAAAATCATTTATTGTTCGCCCATCTTTAATTATAACATCATCCAAGAATTCTGTTTGCATCGTTTTATTCTTATAAATACCTGCTTCAATTTTTTTAATATCAGAAGATAATTTTACTCTTACCCCTTTTTTAATTAACTTCTCCGAAATCTGATTTGTAGCATTATCAATTCGTGTATTACTATCGGTTCTTGTTTCAAGTGATAATTTCTCAAGATTTTCTTTATCTTTTCCATAAACAACAATGAACTCCATTACAGATGCAATATGACCGTGCAAATATGATGGTTGCTTTTTCCTTTTCCATTTTAAAAATCCAACAAAATTTTCTTCGCCAAAAATTTCATCCATCATCTTTTTTAAATGGTGCAACTCGTTATCATCAATCGAAATAAAAATAACACCATCTTTTTTTAATAATTGTCGAGCAATAAGTAAACGGCTATACATCATATTTAGCCAATTGCTATGAAAACGACCGTCTGTTTCGGTATTTGTATCAATTTTGTAGCCATTTTCGGTCATTTCTGCATCTTCCCAATATTCTTTTTTGTCTTGATTAAATTTATCGGAATACACAAAATCGTTTCCTGTATTATAAGGTGGGTCAATATATATGCACTTTATTTGCTCTCTATAACTTTTGCTTAATAGTTTTAGTACTGCTAAATTTTCACCCTCAATAATTATATTTTCGCTTTCGCTTGGGTTTATGCTTCTTGTTTCATCATATACAAGTGTTGCATCTGTTGGTGTAAATGCTTCACGCTTGGCATTACTTTTACCAAACCACCTAAACTCGTAACGCTCGGTTTCATTTACACTTTCTGGGTCAATTACTTTTTTCAACTCACTAATATTTAATTTACCGCCATTAGTAAAAATGTCAGGCATTAATTGTTTTAACTGCTCCAGTCTTTCTTTGTTCCAATCGTGAGTTTGTACATTTTCAATTGGATTTTCTGTATTTTGTTTATTTTCGTTCATTATTCTTCAATTAATGCGTTAATACTATTGACAGCTTCTTCTTTAAAAACTTGATAATGCTGTATTGGTGCTTTGTATTGAACTTCTACACCCAATGTTTTAAAATGCTTTAATGCACATTCAATTTTGTAAATCTCACTTTCTTTAAGTGCCTTTTTATCGTTAATATCGTTTGTGCCTTTGGTTTCTATCACAAAATAAAATTCACTTTCTTTTCCGTCTCTCAAACTTTTCCGTTTCATTACAATACCAAAATCGGGGTTATACTCGCCAATTGGTGTTGGTATTTTGTAATAAGCAGGTAGTTTTAAGAAACAAATTACTTCATCGTCAGAATCTGTTGCCAATGCAAAATTCCTCTCTATTGTACTATCAATAATCATTTTATCAAACACACCTCTTTTTGGTGTATCAACATAATTTTTATTATCAACATTTCTTACATATTCTTCAAATTCAAAAGGAAAATCCTCATTAATAAGATGATAATCTAATCCTCTCAACATTTCTTCCATTTCGATATTCCTAATTAATGATGTTGCTTGTTGAATAAACAAAGGCGGATTTTTAGCAAAATTTTCTTTTACTATACCATCTACAATTTTAAATGTAGTATTATAACTTAAACTTGTATTTTCACTAATTTCTTCTACTAAATCTAAAACTGTGAAATGAGCTTTTAATTTGTAGTTTTCAGTACCTCCAAATTCGTCAACAATACCTTCTTCTGTAATTGAGCCAATTGTTCTACTGCTTACCTCAGCTATATAATCGGCAATTTCAATATTATTTAAACCTTCAATACTTCTCTCAATTAAAGTATCTTCATTAAAACCAACAGTATAATCTGTTTTCTTGGCTAATGCTTTCCAAAATCGTTTAAAAGTATCATTCACAGTATCATCTTTACTACGCTTAAAACGAACCTCATTTTGAGGTTTTCCTTTATGCGTATGTGTCATTCCTGCACCAGCCCTTAAAGTTCCATAAACTTCTTTTATTTCTTCTTGATATTGCGTTACAAAAGTTTCGTAGGTTTCATTCGGAATTACTGTTAATTGATTTATTCGTTCAGAATCATCTACGTTTAATTTGTCATAAACTCGTTGCCCATCAGTATTTACGCAAATTCTTAATCCTCTACCTATTTCTTGTCGTTTTTTAATTTCTGAAAATGAATTGCTTAGTGTTGCTATGTTAAAAATATTAGGGTTATCCCAACCCACACCCAAAGCTGAATGCGAAAAAATAAATTCTATTTTATTCGATATCGAATCTCCGTAGCTTAATAATCCCTCTTTATCTTTTAAAATAGCATCAAAAACATCTTTGTTTTTGCGCATTGAAGTTTCATTGTCTGTAAATTCATTTTTTCCTGTTTTTGCAAAATATGAACCTTGAATCATTTCAATATGCTCGGCTGTAGGTTCTTTATTATTGTGAAATTCAGGATATATTTCTTTGTATTTTTTAATAAAAAGATTTTTAATAACAGGGTCTTCGCTTACATAATTTGCAACTTTATCAATAAAAATAAGCGAAAGGCATTTTATGCCTTTTTCTTGTAGTTTTTGCTTTTTTGTAAAGTGCCTAATTATTAGCCACTCTAACTGTAAAACCCAAATACTTTGTACATTTCCAGATGCTTGTTTTTCAAAAATTTCAACACCATTAAAAAATGAAACTGACCATTTACCAGTCCTAAGACTTTTATTAATTCTGCTAATTGTATATTTAAGATAGCTTGGATTATTAGTTACTTTTCCCAAATTATCGCCATCTTTTAACCATTTTGTATTTTTAAATTCAATTTTCCCACTGGCTGATTGATGCCAAGCTTTTATTTTTGCTTGTATTGGACCTTTTCCGTTTTTAGTTTCAGATAAT
>QMPG01000441.1 GCA_003648455.1 Bacteroidota bacterium | reverse complement strand
GCGTTTGCAATTGCTTCTGCTTTAAAAGGTTTGGAATATCCGTGGTCGATAAATATTTCTTTTCCTGAAATCGAATCAAATGTCGATAAACTCTTGGAAATACTTTTCAATGGAATCGTGAAAAAATGAAATATTTTTTTTACTGACAATTAGAATAAAAAACCAATATGGTCGATTAGTAAAAAAATATAAAATAAATATAGGAGAAAAAAGGTATGAAAAAATTCGCAAATCTGGTATTGAAATATCGTATTCCGATAATTATTGGAACGATTATCATAACAGTATTTATGGCATTCCAATTAAGAAAACTGGAAATCAGCAACGATATTCTGGAATACTTACCGCAGGATGATCCGAATGTAGTTTTATTCCATGAGGTCGGAGATAAATTTGGAGGTAATTCTCTGGCAATGGTTGCTTTGGAAACTGAAAATGTATTCAATCCTGAAACATTGAACCGCATAAATTCGATAACACAAAAATTTAAAGAAATGCCTGAAATATCTTATGTAACCAGTCTTACGGATGTCATTGATATCAAAAAGATAGAGGGTGGACTGGAAGTCGGAAAATTGATTGATGAACGACATATTCCAACTGATAAAAATGAATTGGAAAGAATCAAAAACTATACCTTATCAAAAGAGATGTATCGCGGAAATATCATTTCGGATGATGGAACTATCGCAGTTATAATTGCCAGATTAAGAAAAAATACTGACAGGGTTGTTATCGGGCGAGCAATGAAAAAATTTGTTCTCTCTACAAAAGGAAATGAAAAAGTTTATTTTGCAGGTATTCCGTTCCAGATGATTTTTCTGACAGATGTTATTAATTCCGATGTTATCAAATTACTTCCTGTCGTGCTTCTTTTATTGATCATAACTCTGGCTATTAGTTTCCGCAGCAAGCGAGGTGTGATGTTGCCTCTCGCAACTGTGATTATAAGTACAACCTGGGGTTTGGGATTAATGTCTTTATTCGGAATCAAACTTACGATCGTTTCTGACGGGATGCCTATTTTACTAATCGCTATCGGCAGTGCTTACGGAATTCATCTCGTAAACAAATATATGGAAGATGTGCGCAAAGGTGATGATAAAGCTAAAGCCATCAAAGACACTATTAGCGAAATTGGTGTTCCAATTTTCTTGGCAGGATTGACCACATCCATCGGGTTTTTGGCATTTTTAGTTTCCAACCTGACAATTATCAAAGAGTTTGGAATTTTTACGGCAATCGGAGTTATGTTCGCCTACATTGTTGCCATCACTTTTTTGCCTGCTTTATTATCATTTATGCCTGCCCCCAAAATCAAAACAAAGAAGGAATCTCTTGAACCGACCTTAATAAATCGTTTTATGACCGGATTAAGTAGATTAATTCTAAAAAGAAAAATTTTAATTCTGATTATCGGTTTCATTATTTTTGCTGTTGGAATTTTCTCGCTCTTTAAAATTAACAGAGAAGTAAATATGGTGGATTACTTCAAGAAGGATAGTGAAATTCGTCAGGCAGAAGATATGATGGAATCAAAACTCGGCGGTTCAATTCCTATCCAGATTTTAGTAAAAGGTGATTTGCAGGAACCGGCTGTATTAAAGGAAATGATAAAATTGGAAAAATACCTGAAAAGCCTGCCGGATGTGCACAGTCCGCAATCTATTGCCGATCTGATCTGTGAAATGAACGATGTGATGAACGATAGTTATTGCATTCCCGAAACCCGCGAAGAAGTGGCAAATCTCTGGTTCTTTTTGGAAGGAAACGAAATTTTACCACAATTAATCAATTCGCAAAATAATGAAGGATTAATTCAGGCAAAACTGGGAACAGTCGATACGAAAAAGGGCAGATATATTATTGACAGCATTGATGATTTCATCTCTAAAAGTATAAATAAGCAAATAGTAAAAGTTGAATTAACAGACCTTGAGTCCAATGAATTAAAAAGTATTAATCGGAAAAGAGTTGAAAATATTTCAAATAAGATTTTCTATGATGCCACTTATTACGGTTTTGAAATAAAGGACAGAGATGCTTTAGAAAATATTCTTCATAAATATCTGACTAAAAATGATCAGGAAATTTCAACTTCTAACTTAACCGCTAAATTGGTAGATTATATGAATGATGAGAACGGTGATCTTTTTATAGAATCTTCATCTTTGCAGAAAAAAGTGGTAAAATCACTCATTAGATATGTTAAGAAAAACAAGGATTATTCTGAAAAAGATATAGTTGTAAATTTAAAAAAAGTTGTTCCGGATTCATATTATAAAGATGATCCCGAAATGCTGGATTATGCTGCGATGTCGATTATATCTATCATTGATAATGAGATAAAATGGAGTAGAGTTAATAATCTGATGAAAGAAATTACACCCTTATTTTCAAAAGATATTCAGCAAAATCATGATTTTAAAAAAAATTTAATTGGTGATGTGTGGGAAATTAATGATACTCAAATTTTCATTTCCAAAACACAATTTGAAAACATAAATAAAGATGATCAAATCTCACCAATTTCTCTCAATTTACAGCAAACAGGTATGCCAATAATTTATAAAGACATTGATGAAAACATTGTTTCCAGCCAGACATACAGCCTTCTTTTTGCTATTGGATTTGTGTTTATTTTGCTGGCAATTCAATTTAAATCGTTCATTGGCGGGTTAATTTCTATTTTGCCGATGATACTTACCGTTCTTTTCAATTTCGCAATTATGTGGATTTTTAAAATCCCATTGGATGCAGCAACTGTGATGATAGGGAGTGTTGCCGTGGGAATTGGGATTGATTATACAATTCACTTTAATAGTCGTTTCCATTCTGAGATCGAAAAGAATAAAAGCTTGGAAGACGCCCTTGAAACCACACTTCAAACAACCGGAAGAGCTATTATAATAAATGCTTTTTCCGTAATGTTCGGTTTTCTTACACTCTTGTTAGGAAGTATAGTTCCAATGCAAAGATTTGGCTGGTTAATTGCACTTACAATGGTAATTAGCGCCATAGAGTCCCTAACATTTTTGCCATCATTACTATTGATTACACATGCATCTTTCATTGGAGATTTGAAAAATATGGCGATGAGACGAGCAATAAATATCAAAGCAAATATAAAACAGAAAAGGAATAATTTCACTGAAAAAAAATGATGAGGTTTTATGGACTGGAAAAATGAATTATTGAAACTCTTTAAAAAGGAAAAAATATTCAACCGCTCGGTTCAGATTGCTCAGGAAAAGTTGATCGAACTATCCGTCAAATTATACAAACCGGATGTTTTAATTGAACAGGAAGTAGGATATATTAATATGTTTGATTTTTATAAGGCAGAAGAAATAATCGAAAAAGGATATAAATCTGCCGAAAAAGTTTTAAAAGAAAAATAAAAAAACAAAGGAGATGAAAAATGAAAAAAATGACAATTACCATTGTAGTAATGCTTCTGATTTTCGGAAGTATTTTCGCTCAAACGCCTAAAGCAGAAGACATTCTAAAAAAAGTAGATGCGGTTGTGAATGCACCGCAAGACCAGGAAATATTATTGAAAATGATTTTAACGGACAAAGCCGGAAATGAGAAAATTCGGGAATT
>QMPG01000440.1 GCA_003648455.1 Bacteroidota bacterium | reverse complement strand
CGGAACTACTTTTATTTATTTTATATTTAAGTTTATTTAAATTGTTTAAATCAGCTTCAAAATTTTCGTTTATATTCAATCTTGCTTTACTTTCATTTAACTCCTCTATTTCATTGTCAATTAAAGAAAGTGCTATTTCATAATCATTTTTACTTTGTTGTTTTTCCAGTCTATTTTTAAAAGTTATTTCTTGTTTTAATTTAGTGGTTATTTCTTGTTTTTCATTTACTTTATAAAATTCACAACCTAATAAAAACAAATATAAAGTTTCATATTCTGTATCCGAAGAATACCTACTAAGTGTTTTTAGAGTATTATTTAAGTGTTGGTCTTTGTATCTAATATTGTGAGAAATTATTTGTCTAAGTGATGGTTTGTCTGCAAGATGCTCAGGGAAAATAAGTTTTAATAATTCAATTTCAAATTCGTCTTCGGTATAATCCTGTCCATTAATTCTTCTTATTATTTTATTCTTTGAAAGAAAATTTCTTTCAATTACGATTTCATTTGCATTGCCCTCATCTAAATCATCTGTTAATTCGAGAGTAATTAAAACTTCATTATTTATCAAAAAACCTTTTACGAGAGTATAGCTTTCTCGTTTATTTTCAGTATCTGTATATATAATTTGTGGTTTTGCTCCAAAACAAAAATCAATTAGCTTTAATACTGTTGTTTTCCCAATATTGTTACCAGTAGATTGGGCATCAACGTTTAGTGTTTCATCAATAATTAAATTTATTCCTTTTCTGAAAACTATTTCACGAATTACTTTCTGTCCACTTGTTATTTGTAGAGTTTTTAAGAACATAATTCAACCTCCCCTTTTTTGTTAAGTTTTGCAGCATCTAATAAATATAACCAATCAAGACTAAGTATAAAAAGCTGAAAGGCAATATTATTTTGACTTTTGACGCTGTAATACAAATCCATTAAGTTTTGTTTTGAATTAGCTTGAAGAGACTTCAAAACCATTGCTCCATTATAATAAATACTATTTTCAGGGTGTATATTATCAGGTAGTAGCATAATTGTAGTCTTCAGGGTTTATAAAAATCTTGCAACGAATAAAAGCATCAACAACAAGAATATTAACACATAGTTCTAATTCATCTATTGGTATTTGAATGAAATTTACACTTTCAATAATTTTTGCAGTAACATTTTCAACTACTTTGAAAAACAACTCATCATCAGACGTAATTTTTATTAATTTAAAATATTCTTTTCGTATATTATCTAAAACTGATTTGCTTTTGTTTGAGCCAAATTTATCAAATTCAGAATATTGCTTATCAACTTTATTGTGATAAATTTTATAATCTTCAATGATATATCTTGCTGTATCTAAGTTGTTATGTGAAATTTTTCTATCAATTTCAAAACTAACTTTTTTATTTAGTATCACATCTGAGGTAAAATCTTCTTTTGCCAAAACATTAATAACTGAAGCTAAATTTGAGTCCAATTTTACAGCATCAACTTCATTACCTAATTCTTTTTTTATAAACCGATAAATCTCTTTTGGATTTTCAAGTAATAATATTTTATTTAACACAAAATCTGTATCATAAATATCTGTTTTAGGATTAAAAGTAATATTGTTTGGATTTTTATATATTTTTGTTCTTAAATCATTTGCATTTTTTGAAATTGAAATAAATAAAAATGTATAACCTGTGTAATTTTTGATAATATCTTTCTTTAATGCAGATTCAATTTTTTGTTTTGTTGCAGTTGCAGAAACTTGAATTAACAACTTATTTGTATAATCAATTAAATCAATAGCCTCTACATTTTGAAGTTTATCATTCAAATTAGACAAATTCCAGTTAAATAATTTGTTAAAAAAGTGCATGTAAAAATTTTCAGAATGAAGGTGTAAATCAAGAATATTTAATTTACCTTTTCTGTCAATCCTAACTGCAAGAGTTGTCAATTTTTCTTCTACGTAATCAAAATATTTTGACCGATTCATTTGTTAGTTTCTTTTTTGCTAAATAAAATACAAATTTATAAAAATAAACTTTATTCCTTGTTTTTATTGATATTTCTATTTTTTTGCAATTGGCTATATCGTGTGTATTTATGTATTACACGAATCTCCTATTATATATTGTAAGTTTATTAATTCATAATTATTTCTTTTTGTTTATAGTTCCTCTGTTTTTCACAGCACTTAGCTTGTGCAAAGTCAGCGAGTAACTCTGTTTGCTAAACTCATTTATTTTAATAAACAATACACCTTTAATTAAAAAATCACCTGCTGACTAAAGTTTGTAGAACTTCATTTTATATACAAATGTATCATTATGTTCTTATAGCCGAGCCGCGACTCTGTTTACTAGATGTTAAGCATAATAAATTACATAATTTCAATTAATTATTAAGTCGCAGTCCGACTAATCATGCAAAAAACCACTCGTAAATTTATTTATTACCCCCTCTCCTCTCCGTAAAATTGCATTTCCATATAAAGAGTCATCTGATGACTTATTAACAGATGGTTTATTAATATTTTTAACATGTACTCTTTATTAAGAGAGTCATCTGATGACTTTATTGATACACATTATTTATTTTGCAAAAAACTTCCCGATTTCACTAAACATAATATACATGTTAAAAGTAACTATTTTTCACCAAAAACCTATACACTATTAATAAGTTTATAAAAAACTATTTTTTACACTTTACTTATGCCTGCATAGCCAAATACTATAGCATTTTAATATAGTTTAGCTTATCTGCAAAAGAAAATAGCTACGCTCTTTATTGCTTGAGATTGCTTTTCCGCTAGCCAGCGGATCGCAATAACATTCTTTTTGTGAGAGATGGTTTGGATACTATTTCAATCACTAGAAATTTATTTGAGAAGCTTTTCACACTATTATTTTCTTTAAAAAACAATTAGTGCAGGGTTTCACTCAGTTTACAAACAGCTTGATTTCAAAGCCTAAATATTTTTGTTGATCTTTTAGCTATTAATTTCAAACTCTTTTTAATAAAAACCTTATGTTTATGTTCATCAATAGGGTCTATGTTTTCGATTAATGATTTTGCTTTCTCAAAATTACCCAACTCTCTTTCAATTTCAATTAAGGTAATTTCACTACCTTCGTACTCCTCTCCTTTTACATTGGTTAACAAGTCTGACAAGCGTTTTAAGTTTTCAAGTCGTATTTTTTCATACTGATCATATATTTTCCTATTTTGCTTAGATTCTTTACTATTAATTTTCAAAATTGGTATAAGACGACCTCTAGAATGGCGAATAAAGTCATTTATATGCTGCCAAAGTGTTATCCGGATATAGACTTCTTTATCAATTGATAAACGATCAACACTTTCTAATATTTCGTTAAAATCTTCAATTAAATTTCCGGCAAAACTTCTCCAAGACCAATTCACAGGGGGATAGTTTAAATCTAATTTATTTTCCTGATAATCTTCCAAATTCTCTTTAATAAATTCTGTGACTAATCGTTTTTCTACAAACTCTTTTTTTGGTGGGTTAATATGCTCACGAATTTCATAATCTGTAATTTTGCGACAATCTTCAAACCAAAAGAAATTTTCACATTTAGTGCATTTCGAATAGGGCATTGATTCATATTCT